>NZ_JBUZWC010000005.1:0-217260 GCF_055329585.1 Virgibacillus sp. GM2-2
CCTACGTTCATCCTGAATATCTATTTGCTAGACGCTAGAAGCCGTAGCTAGACAAAAAGAGGAGGGAAATTTAAAATGACTGAAAATCGTCATAAAGCATTGGGTTTGTCGGATGATCAAGTGTTAGAAATGTTTAAAACGATGCTGTTAGCAAGAAAAATTGATGAAAGAATGTGGCTATTAAACCGTGCTGGTAAAATTCCATTTGTAATTTCATGTCAAGGACAAGAGGCAGCACAAGTAGGGGCGTCATTTGCACTAAATCGCGATGAAGATTATACAGCTCCTTATTACCGAGATATGGGAGTAGTTCTTGCGTTTGGAATGACTGCGAAGGATCTTATGCTATCCGGTTTTGCAAAAGAAGAAGACCCAAATTCAGGTGGACGTCAGATGCCTGGCCATTTCGGACAAAAGAAAAATCGAATTCTTACAGGATCTTCTCCAGTTACCACTCAATTACCACATGCAGTTGGTGTTGCACTTGCTGCAAAAATGGAGAAAAAAGAGATCGTATCTTTTGTAACGCTTGGTGAAGGTTCGTCGAATCAGGGAGATTTTCATGAAGGCTTAAACTTTGCTGGAGTACATAAACTGCCAGTAATTACGATGGTAGAAAATAATAAATACGCAATTTCTGTTCCGATTGAACGTCAATTAGCTGCAGAAAAGGTTTCCGATCGTGCAATTGGTTACGGTATGCCGGGAATTACTGTTGATGGAAATGATCCACTAGCAGTTTTTGAAGCGGTTCGGGAAGCGAGAGAACGTGCAATAAAAGGTGAAGGACCTACATTAATCGAAGCTGTATCGTATCGTCTTACGGCACATTCTAGTGATGATGATGATCGACAGTATCGTGATAGTGAAGAAGTTGAGGAAGCGAAAAAGAAAGATTCTATTATAACATTCGCAGCGTACTTAAAAGAAATAGGAATCTTAACGGATGAATTAGAAAAAGAGATTAACGGTGAAATTGGCGATATTGTAAACGAAGCAACGGATTACGCAGAAAATGCACCATATGCAGAACCTGAAAGTGCATTGAAGTACGTATATGAAGAGTAGGGAGGGAACGATAAAATGCCAGTAATGTCATATATTCAAGCTGTTACAACAGCATTAAAAGAAGAAATGCAACGTGATGAAAATGTATTTGTTTTAGGGGAAGATGTAGGTAAAAAGGGTGGCGTGTTCGGTGCTACCAAAGGTTTGTACGATGAGTTTGGCGATGCTCGTGTACTTGATACACCACTCGCTGAATCTGCGATTGCAGGTGTTGGGATTGGCGCAGCGATGTACGGAAAGCGTCCTGTAGCTGAGATGCAGTTCGCTGATTTCATTATGCCTGCTGTAAACCAAATAATCTCAGAGGCAGCAAAAATCCGCTACCGTTCAAACAATGATTGGAACGTTCCGATGACAATCCGCGCTCCATATGGTGGTGGTGTTCATGGTGCACTATATCACTCACAATCAGTGGAAGCTGTATTTGCTAACCAACCAGGATTGAAAATTGTCATGCCATCTACTCCATATGATGTAAAAGGTCTGTTAAAAGCTTCTATTCGTGATAACGATCCTGTGTTGTTTTTTGAGCATAAGCGTGCCTATCGTTTACTGAAAGGTGAAGTTCCTGAAGATGACTACGTACTTCCACTTGGAAAAGCTGATGTAAAACGTGAAGGATCAGACGTTACGATTATTACGTATGGTTTAGCAGTTCATTTTGCTCTTCAAGCAGCTGAGAAGTTAGCTGATGAAGGCATTGATGCGCATATTTTAGACCTACGTACTGTGTATCCTCTAGATAAAGAAGGAATAATTGAAGCAGCTAAAAAGACAGGAAAGGTATTGCTGATCACTGAAGACAACAAAGAAGGAAGTATTATCGGTGAAGTAGCAGCAATTATTGCCGAAAATTGTTTATTTGATTTAGATGCACCAATTCAACGGTTAGCAGGACCAGATGTACCTGCAATGCCATATTCACCGAAAATGGAAAAATATTTTATGATTAATCCAGATAAAGTAGAAAAGGCAATTCGTGAACTTGCTGAATTTTAAATGACATTAAAGGAGGGACATAAAATGGCTTCTGAAAAAATTACGATGCCACAGCTAGGAGAAAGCGTAACAGAAGGAACGATTAGCTCTTGGCTTGTACAAGTAGGAGATAAAGTTAACAAATACGATCCAATTGCTGAAGTTATGACAGATAAAGTTAATGCTGAAGTACCGTCTTCTTTTACAGGTGTGATTAAGGAACTTGTTGCTCAAGAAGGAGATACAATTGAAGTAGGAGAATTAATGTGTTATATCGACACAGAAGGTGGTTCTAGTAGTTCTGAAGAAAGTTCTCCAAAAGAAGAAAGTAAAACAGATGAAAAAGCAGAACCTGCAAGTGAAGAACAAGATCAGTCCATGAAAAAACGTTATTCTCCTGCAGTTTTACGACTAGCACAGGATAATGATATTGACTTAGCGCAAGTTACTGGTACTGGTAAGGGTGGAAGAATTACAAGAAAAGATATCGAGAAAATTATTGCTTCTGGTGAAATGCCTAAAGCTGATGAAACAGCTTCTGCACCAGAACAGGAAAAACAAGTTGATTCTACACCAACAAAAGAACCAAAAGCAGCATCAGCACCTGCTCCAACATCCCAGGCTGGAGATATTGAAATTCCTGTAACTGGTGTTCGTAAAGTTATTGCACAAAATATGGTGCGTTCTAAAACAGAAATTCCACATGCTTGGATGACTGTCGAAGTAGATGTAACAGATCTTGTAACGTATCGTAATTCTGTAAAAAATGAATTTAAACAAAAAGAAGGATTTGGTCTTACTTTCTTTGCGTTTTTCGTAAAAGCTGTTGCACAAGCATTAAAAGAATATCCACAACTAAACAGTATGTGGGCTGGTGATAAAATTATCCAGAAAAAAGATATCCATTTATCAATCGCGGTTGCAAAAGATCAAGAATTATTTGTACCTGTTATTAAACACGCTGATGAGAAAAGCATTAAAGGTATTGCAAAAGACATTTCTGAACTTGCCTCAAAAGCGCGTTCTGGTAAATTAACATCTGCAGACATGCAGGGTGGCACATTTACCGTTAACAATACAGGATCGTTTGGTTCCATCCACTCAATGGGAGTGATCAACCATCCACAAGCCGCTATTTTACAGGTGGAGTCTATTGTAAAACGACCAATGATTGTAAATGGTATGTTTGCCGCACGAGATATGGTAAACTTATCACTTTCTTTAGATCACCGTATTTTAGACGGGTTGGTATGTGGTAATTTCTTAGCTCGTGTTAAGGAAATTCTTGAAAATATGAATAACAATACAACAAATGTATACTAAGAATAGGTTATTTGAATTGAAATCTAGATATAAAATTGATAAGCTATTGATAGCTTAAATAGCAACTAATTAGTATAAGGGGATGAATGTTCAAATGGACTTTAACCTATTTATGAAAGATGTCGTTGATGTTGCACGTTCAGATATAAAAGAGGCTGGCTACGAGGAACTTATGACTACCGAAGATGTAGATGCTGCAATGAAACGGGAAGGCACTACACTTGTAATGGTCAATTCAGTATGTGGTTGTGCTGGAGGGGTAGCTAGACCTGCTGCAGCAAATGCTATTCATTATGATAAACGACCAGATCATCTAGTAACAGTTTTCGCCGGTCAGGATAAAGATGCAACAGAAAGGGCACGTGAGTATTTTGAAGGATATCCACCTTCTTCACCATCCTTTGCATTCCTAAGAGACGGCAAAATTGTGACGATGTTAGAACGTCATGATATTGAAGGATTTTCAGCAGTAGATGTAGTAGGAAAACTTCAAAAAGTCTTTGATGAACACTGTGAAGAAATATAATTTAACTAGATAATCTAGTTATAGTGAGGCTGTCTCTTTATACTCTGGGTCAGCCTCATTTTATTAAACCAGGAAACTGACTTTACATAGATGAAGGGGAACTAGGCTGTGAAAATTGGTTATCGAACAATAAAAACTGCTATTGGTACACCTCTAGCAATTACGATTGCTCAACTATTGGGATTAACAAACTTTATTTCTGCAGGTATTCTTACTCTTCTATGTATTCAACCATCACGTAAACAATCGGTACTGAGTGCTTGGCATCGGTTTTTAGCTTGTACAATAGGAATGGTATTCTCTTTCGCGCTATTTGAAACATTGGGTTATAATCCTATTGTGGTTGGTATAACCTTTGCATTATTTATTCCAGTTACAGTTTATCTAAAAATATCTCCTGGTATCGCTACAAGTTCGGTCATTATTTTAAACTTATATAGTCTAGAACAAATTACACTAGCATTTATAGCAGATGAATTTTTACTAATAATTGTTGGGGTAGGAACAGCACTTTTATTAAATTTATATATGCCAAGTCTTGATAACAAATTGAAGAAGAAGCAGATAGAATTAGAGAATAATTTTCAAGTAATTTTGCAAGAAATTTCTCTTTACATATGTGATAACAGTAAGGTATGGGATGGAAAAGAAATAACTCGAACTGAGGAAATATTAGATGAAGCAATGAATTTGGTATCACTAGATCGTGAAAACCATTTATTAAGATCGAAACATCCCTATTATGATTACTTTAAAATGAGAAAAAAACAATTTGAGTTGCTCAAAAAAATGCTGCCACTCGTAAGTAGATTGCCAAAAACTGATCAGTTATCGGTTGCAATTGCTTCATTTTTTGAGAAATTATCAGAAGCAGTTCATCCTGGTAATACAGCTTCTCTCTTTTTAAGTGAATTAGCGGAGCTTCAAAAAAACTTTCATGATGAGCAACTTCCAAAGACACGTGAAGAATTTGAAACTAGAGCCAATTTATTTCGACTATTGAGGGAAATAGAGGAATACTTAATTATTAAAAATAAATTTAAAACAAGCGATGTAAATAAAAAAGACCGGAAATAATTTTCCGGTACCCCATTTATTAATTTACAAAAAATGCTAATCCAGCAGTCAGAGTTGATAGTACCATTGCTAAAATCATAATATAGATGATGATTTTTAATCTACGTTCACGCTTTGAAGCTTTTCTAGGTGTATGTGTTTGATTCTTTGCCACAGCTAATCCTCCTTAAATCCAAATACTAATTGTATTTTACCGTTTATTTAAGGATTGGACAAGTCTAAACAAAAGAATAGTTGTATGAATTATCACTCAATAAAATATGGAGGCTATCATATATGAAGAATAATGAATCTACCACATCCCATAGAACTAATTGGGAACAGTCAGTAGAGAAAACAATTAAGCGCTTTCCTGAACGAAAAGAAAAGTTCCATACATCATCGGAAATCGAAGTTGATCGCTTATATTATCCAAAGTCAGATCAACAGTATGAAAAGGAGCTTAGTTATCCAGGCGAGTATCCTTTCACTCGTGGTATTCAACCAACGATGTATCGAAGTAGATATTGGACGATGCGTCAGTATGCTGGATTTGGTTCAGCGATAGAAACAAACAAGCGTTTTCGTTATTTACTCGATCAAGGACAGACAGGATTATCGGTAGCGTTTGATTTGCCTACACAAATCGGATATGACTCTGATGACGTCATGTCTGAAGGAGAAGTTGGTAAAGTGGGGGTAGCTATCGATTCGTTACATGACATGGAGCAGCTTTTAGATCAAATTCCGTTAGATAAAGTAAGTACGTCCATGACAATAAACGCCCCTGCTTCTGTACTATTATGTATGTATATAGCTGTCGGTGAAAAACAAGGAGTTCCTATTGAAAAATTAACAGGCACCATACAAAATGATATTTTAAAAGAATACATTGCACGTGGTACGTATATTTTTCCTCCGAAACCGTCAATGCGCTTGATTACGAATATTTTTGAATACTGCAAAGAAAATTCGATGAAATTTAACACAATAAGTATTTCTGGTTATCATATACGTGAAGCTGGTTCTACTGCTGTACAAGAGTTAGCATTTACAATAGCAAACGGAATGGCTTACGTTGATGCTGCATTACAATCAGGTTTAGAAATTGATGACTTTGCACCACGATTAGCATTTTTCTTTAACGCACACAACAATTTTTTTGAAGAAGTTGCTAAGTTTCGTGCTGCTCGACGGATTTGGGCAAAGATAATGAAGGAACAGTATCAAGCAAAAAATCCGAAAAGTTGGAAATTACGATTCCACACGCAGACTGGTGGATCAACACTTACTGCACAACAACCAGACAACAATGTTGTACGAGTTACCCTTCAAGCATTGGCAGCAGTTATGGGTGGAACACAAAGTCTTCATACAAATTCTCGTGATGAAGCACTTTCGTTACCGACTGAAGATTCTGCTAGAATTGCTCTTCGTACACAGCAAATCATAGCTAATGAAAGTGGTGTTGCTGATACCGTTGACCCACTAGGGGGTTCATATTACGTCGAAGAACTAACGGATAACATAGAAGAAGAAGTAAATAAATATTTAGAGCAGATAAAAGAAATTGGTGGAGCTGTTCAAGCTGTTGAAGAAGGTTTCATGCAACGCGAGATCCACCATAATGCATACGAAACGCAAAAAAGAATTGAAAGAGAAGAAGAAATTATCGTAGGTCTTAATAAATACAAATTAGATGAAGAAGTAAATCCTGATTTATTAAAGGTTGACGAAGCGTTAGAACAGGCACAAATTGAATCACTTCATAAGATACGCTCGGAAAGAGATCAAGCTAAAGTGGATGAATTATTATCTGTTTTAAGAAATAAAGCGAAAACAGAGGATGCTAACTTAATTCCACATATTCTTGATGCAGTTAAAGCCTATGCTACAGTTGGCGAAATCTGTAACGTCTTACGTGATGAATTCGGTCAATACACCGGTATGTAGAGGAGGAGAGAGACAAATGGGAAAAATACGAGTTTTAATTGCAAAGCCGGGTCTAGACGGCCATGATCGTGGAGCTTTGGTCATAGCACAAGCACTACGAGATCATGGTATGGAAGTAATTTATACTGGTTTACGACAAACCCCAGTTCAAATCGCACAAGCGGCGATTCAAGAAGACGTTGATGTTATTGGCCTTTCATCCTTATCTGGTGCGCATCGTTCACTATTTCCAAAGGTGATTGAGGAATTGGAGAAACGGAACGCTGCTGATATCCCAGTTGTTGGTGGGGGGGTTATTCCAAGTGAGGATATTCCTTTCTTACTCGAAAAAGGGGTTAAACAAATATTTACTAGTGGTTCTTCTACGGATGCATTAGCCTACTATATTAAACAATTGATTAACCCTAATTCTTCGACGTTTAGTCAACCTTCAAAAATTGCACATATTGGAATTGCGGTTAATTCAATTGATCAAGCACTTCCTTTTTATACAACAACCCTTGGATTAGATTTAGAGGGAGTTGAAACCGTTGAATCAGAAGGAGTTAAGGTCGCATTTCTTAAGATTGGAGAAACTCGCTTTGAATTACTAGAACCTTTATCGGAAACTTCTTCTATTCAAAAATTTATTGATAAAAAAGGTGAGGGAATTCATCACGTTGCACTTGAAGTAGACAATATTAATGCAAGGTTACAGCAATATAAAGCGGACGGAATCAAATTAATAAATGAACAATCAAAGCAAGGTGCGCATAACAGTGAAATTGCCTTTATTCATCCTAAAGCAGCAAACGGAGTACTGGTTGAATTATGTCAGCCAAACGAGGGAAGTGAAAAATAATGGATATTTTTGATAAAATTAATGAATTATATGATAAAAGAAGACAAGTTGAACTTGGTGGTGGTGACGAAAGAATTGAAAAACAACACGCTAAAGGCAAGAAGACAGCCAGGGAACGGATTGATTACCTTTTAGATGAAGGAACATTTGTGGAGTTGAATCCTTTTATGGAACACAGGGAAACTGACTTCGGGATGGACACTTCTAACGCAAAGGGCGAGGGTGTTGTAACTGGTTACGGTAAAATTAACGGAAAGCCAATCTATTTGTTTGCACAGGACTTCACTGTATATGGTGGTGCACTAGGTGAGATGCACGGTAAAAAGATTGCAGCAGTTATGGATTTAGCAGCAAAAAGCGGTGTGCCTTTTATTGGTTTAAACGATTCAGGTGGTGCTAGAATTCAAGAAGGCGTATCTTCACTAGATGGATATGGTCAAGTTTTTTATCGTAATTCAATTTATTCAGGTGTTATTCCGCAAATTTCCGTAATACTTGGTCCAAGTGCTGGTGGTGCGGTGTATTCACCAGCGATTACTGACTTTGTTATAATGGTAGAGAAAACATCGCAAATGTTCATTACTGGACCAAAAGTAATTGAAACAGTAACCGGGGAAAAAATTTCATCTGAAGGATTAGGTGGAGCGGACGTACATAATTCTAAAAGTGGAAATGCACATATTAAAGCTTCGAGTGAAGAGGAAGCACTAGATGCCGTACGTAATCTACTTACTTATTTACCTGCAAACAATCAACAAAAGCCTGATTTTGTACAGGTAACTGAACGCGATAATATGTGTCAAGATTTGACCGATATCGTACCTTTTGACTCAACTCGCCCTTATGATGTAAAACGTGTAATTGAACAAGTCGTGGATCAGAACAGCTTTTTTGAAATTCATAAAGAATTTGCTAAAAATATTGTAGTGGGATTTGCACGAATTAATGGCCAATCTGTGGGGCTTGTTTGTAATCAACCAAAATACCTAGCGGGTGGATTGGATATTGATTCTAGTGACAAGGCTGCTAGATTTATTCGATTCTGTGATTCATTCAATATCCCACTGATTACATTTGAAGATGTTACTGGATTCTTCCCCGGTGTAAAGCAAGAACATGGTGGAATAATACGTCATGGTGCTAAGATTTTATACGCATATTCTGAAGCGACAGTACCTAAAATTACCATTATTACAAGAAAAGCATTTGGTGGAGCCTATGTTGCGTTAAATAGTAAATCAATTGGTGCTGATTTAGTGTATGCATGGCCTAATGCGGAAATAGCGGTTATGGGACCAGAAGGCGCAGCTAACATTATTTTCGCTAAAGAAATTGCTGAAAGTGAAAATCCTGAAAAGACTAGACAGGAAAAAATTGATACGTACCGTGAAAAATTTGCGAATCCTTATGTAGCAGCAGGACTTGGCATGATTGACGATGTTATTGACCCAAGAGAAACACGAGTTAAATTAATGCAAGCACTAGAAATGCTCTACAACAAACAAGAGGATCGCCCGAAGAAAAAGCACGGAAATATTCCGCTTTAGTATGTTAAAAACAACAATGCTTAAAAATGATTTTAGATGAATCATAGGAGGTACCAATGATTACTGTAAATAAAGAACGAATTGTAGAAGAATTTTTAGAGTTAGTACAAATTGATTCCGAAACAAAACATGAAGAAAAAATTGTAGAAGTGTTAATAAAGAAATTTACCGATTTAGGTGTTGAGGTTGTCGAGGATAACAGCAAAGAAGAAACAGGTCATGGTGCAAATAACTTAATTTGTACACTAAAAGGTACAAAAAATTCAATTGATCCAATATATTTTACCGCACATATGGATACAGTTGTTCCTGGAAACGGTATTAAACCATCAATTAAAGATGGATATATCGTTTCTGATGGCACGACTATACTAGGAGCGGATGATAAAGCTGGCTTAGCAGCGATATTAGAGATGGTACGTAGTCTCAAAGAAAATAATATCGAGCATGGTGATATTCAATTTATTATTACTGCAGGCGAAGAGTCAGGCTTAGTAGGTGCCAAGGCATTGGATGCTTCGTTATTAAACGCTAAATATGGGTACGCGATTGATAGTAATGGTAACGTTGGTGACATCATCGTCGCTGCCCCAACCCAAGCAAAAATCTTTACCATCATGAAAGGAAAAACGGCACATGCTGGTGTTGCACCAGAGCAAGGAGTATCAGCTATTACACTTGCTGCGAAAGCTATTTCCAAAATGCCGCTTGGACGTATTGATGATGAGACGACTGCAAATATCGGCCGTTTTGAGGGTGGAAAACAAACGAACATCGTGTGTGATTATGTTGAAATCCTTGCCGAAGCTAGGTCACTTGTGCCAGAAAAAATGGAAGCTCAAGTGGAAAAAATGAAACAAGCCTTTGAATCCACTGCAAAAGAATTTGGTGGATCTGCTGAAGTAAATGTTCAAGTTATGTACCCTGGATTTAAACAAGAAGCGGGTGATCGAGTAGTAGAAGTTGCACGAAATGCTGCTAAAGCGATTGGTCGAGAAAGTAACTTACTAACTAGCGGTGGCGGTAGCGATGCAAATGTTATTGCTGGACATGGAATCCCAACAGTTAACTTGGCAGTAGGGTATGAAGATATCCATACAACAAATGAACGAATCGCAGTAGAAGATTTGGTTAAAATCTCTGAATTAATTACTGCCATCGTCGTCGAAACAACAAAATAAATTACCAAAGCCCTTATAACCATTTTGTGTTATAAGGGCTTTTTTAATAGATACTAAAGCAACATTAAAATAAAGAATCTAAGATTACTCGTAGGGAAAATAAACTGAGCGGACACCAGATTTCTTATTTGAGCAAATTTGGGGCAAATGTGTCAGTTCGCGGACACAGGATGCGCTATTTAATGAAATAAGACTGTTTCAACCTGTTTTCACCTAAATAACGCATCCTGTGTCCTCTTAACCCATAAAACAGGTGCGAATAATAAAAGTAGCGTCTTCTGTGTCCGCTAAGGACTAGTCCATGGATTCATTCGCAGTTTATACGTAGATGGACCTACTGAACTAGATTTTTTTGATTATCAAACGTTAACGGATAGTAGTGAAGATAACAAAATTGCTCTGAATGGAGTTACACTTTATGCTATAATCAATATAGAAACAACCGTTCGTGAAAAGGGTGTTGATTATGTCAGAATGGTATCCAAAAAAAGGTCGCGTTATTTTTCATATTGATATGAATTGTTTTTATGCTTCGGTCGAAATGGCGTACAATCCAAAACTTAAAGGAAAGCCACTTGCAATTGCGGGGAATCCCGAGGAACGAAGAGGTATTATCGTGACGAGTAGCTACGAAGCACGTGCAAAGGGAGTAAAAACAACGATGCCATTGTGGGAAGCTAGAAAACTTTGCCCCAATTTGATTGTTATGCGACCAAATTTTGAACGATATCGAATGGCATCAAAAGAAATGTTCAAAATGTTAGCTGATATCACTCCACATGTACAACCAGTATCCATTGATGAAGGCTATATGGACATATCTGAGTGCCAAGATTTAGGTAGCCCGCTTACGATTGCTGAAAGTCTTCAACAAAGAATAAAGTCGGAGTTAGACTTGCCCTGTAGTATAGGTATAGCTCCTAATAAATTTTTGGCCAAAATGGCGTCAGATATGAAAAAACCGATGGGAATTACTGTTCTACGAAAAAGAGATTTATCTGTAAAACTATGGCCACTTCCTGTTGGAGAAATGTACGGAATAGGAGAAAAAACTGCCAATAAATTAAACAGTGTTGAAATAAAAACGATTGGTGATTTAGCAAATACAGATGTATATCAATTAAAACGTGTATTGGGAATTAACGGGGAACGATTAAAAAATCGTGCAAACGGAATTGATACGAGATCCGTAGACCCTGATGCTGTCCATGAATTTAAAAGCATTGGTAGTTCACAAACATTACCAAACGATACAACAAATGAAATGGAAATTCAAAAACTAATGCAATCTTTAGCTGATAATGTAGAACGTCGCTTAAAGCGGAAAAATGCTGCTGGTCGTGGCGTCCAATTAATGATCCGGTATCATGATTTGAAAACAATTACACGTAGTAGAAAATTAAAAGTATATATCGAAAAAAAGGAAGATATTTTGCACGTAGCAAATGATTTGTTACAGAAGCATTGGAATATGGAGCCAATCCGTCTCTTAGGCATTACAGTACAAGATGCAGAAGAAAAAAAGCATATTGCACATCAATTGGATTTGTTCACTTACGAAAAAGAAGCTGAAAAAGAAAAGCTGTATTCCGTAATCGATACACTCTCCGAGAAATATGGAAAAAATCCATTTAAAAAATTACAAAATGAAAAGAATCACGATCAACCAAGAACTAGCTTTCAAAAGGATTTTTTGGATGATTATAAGGGATAGGAGGTAAATATTGCATTTATCTCCTTATTTGTTTATAATTAACTATAATATTCTGAACATACTATCCGGTTAGTAAGTATATAAATGAAAATGGGGGAAAACAATGGATTTTTCATATTCGGATAAAGTTAAAAGCCTGCAAAGTAAGGTTTCTAACTTTATGGAACATTATGTTTATCCAAATGAAAGCGTTTACGAAGAACAGCTAAATCAACAAAAAACTCGTTGGGAACAGGTACCTCCAGTTATGGAAGAAATGAAACGTCAAGCAAAAGCGGAAGGACTATGGAATATGTTTCTTCCAGAAAGTAGTAATGGCGCAGGTTTAACAAACCTAGAGTATGCCCCACTTTGCGAAGCAATGGGACGTTCCATGATTGGTCCAGAGGTTTTTAACTGTAATGCACCAGATACAGGCAATATGGAGGTATTAGATCGTTATGGATCAGCAAAACAAAAAGAGCAATGGCTAAAACCGTTACTCGATGGTACTATTCGTTCATGTTTTTCCATGACGGAGCCTGAAGTCGCTTCAAGTGATGCCACAAACATTGAAGCTAGTATTAGGCGAGATGGCGATGAATATGTTATTAATGGCCGTAAGTGGTGGTCATCTGGAGCAGGAGATCCTCGTTGCAAAATCGCAATCGTGATGGGTAAAACGGATCCTTCAGCGGCACGGCATGAACAACAATCTATGATTCTAGTGCCACTAGAGACACCAGGTGTAAAAATTAAACGTATGCTTTCTGTTTTTGGTTATGACCATGCGCCACATGGACATGCTGAAATTTCCTACGAAAACGTCAGAGTTCCTATAGATAATATAATATGGGGTGAAGGTAAAGGATTTGCGATTGCACAAGGACGACTTGGTCCAGGTAGAATTCATCACTGTATGCGTCTAATTGGTATGGCGGAACGAGCGCTAGAAGATTTATGCACCCGAGTCCAATCAAGGGTAGCTTTCGGAAAAAGGTTATCAGAACAAGGAGTAGTACAAGAATGGATAGCAGACTCACGAATTGAAATTGAACAAGCACGATTACTTACCTTACATGCAGCTTACAAAATGGATACCGTTGGTAATAAGGTGGCAAAAACTGAAATCGCAATGATTAAGGTAGTTGCACCAACTATTGCTTTACGAGTAATCGATCGGGCAATCCAAGCACTTGGCGGCGCAGGTGTAAGCGGTGATTATACACTTGCAGCACATTGGGCAAATGCTCGTACACTACGGCTAGCGGATGGTCCAGATGAAGTTCACAAACAACAGTTAGCTAAGTTAGAGTTGAAAAAATATAAGTAAAAGGGCGTGGTAAAATGCATGTACTAGATTTATTTAAATTAGAAGGAAAAACAGCAATTGTAACTGGTGGAGGACGTGGATTAGGTGCACAAATTGCTCAAGGATTCGCTGAAGCTGGTGCAAATGTGGTGATTTGTTCACGTAAGCTAGAGGCATGTCAGGAAGTGAGTGAAAAGTTAAAAGAACTTGGGATAGATTCACTAGCTTTTAAGTGTGATATAACGAATGCTGAGGACATTAAACATGTTGTGGCTGAAACGGAGAAACATTTTGGATCAATCGATATTCTAGTAAATAATAGTGGTGCCACTTGGGGATCCCCAGTTGTAGATATGCCAATTGAGGCGTGGCAAAAAGTTATGAATGTTAATGTTACTGGTACGTTTTTAATGAGCCAAGAAGTCGGTAAAGTTATGATTAAACAAAATAAAGGTAAAATCATAAATATTGCTTCAGTAGCTGGATTCGGTGGTACAGATCCAAGATATATGGATACTATCGGATATAACACGAGTAAAGGTGCAGTAATAACCTTTACCAAGGATTTGGCAGTTAAGTGGGGTAAACATAATATTAATGTCAATGCTATTGCTCCTGGATTTTTCCCAACCAAAATGTCAAAAGGATTAATTTATACAGGAAAAGACAAAATTTTAGAAGGAACACCTTTGAATCGACTAGGAACGGATACAGATTTAAAAGGAGCAGCACTTTTCCTTGCTTCTAAAGCATCTGATTACGTTAGTGGTGATATCTTAACCGTTGACGGCGGAGCACATGCTCAATGATTTAGTAACAAAATTTACGAAAAATGAGCTTAAATAAAAAACAAACTAGAGAGGTTTTCCTATGAAAGAGAGAATAACAGAACAGAGCATCTTACTTTTTGAAAAAAAGGGGTTTAGCCATACATCTATTCAAGATATTACAAGTGCACTTGATGTGACAAAAGGTACTTTCTATTACTATTTTGATAGTAAAGAGCAATTATTAATGGATATTCATGATGAATACATTACCAATTTATTAATACGACAGCATGCCATTATTGATGATGATCAGTTGCTACAAAAGGAGAAGCTTATACGGATTATTAAGTTACTAATAAAAGATATTTCGGATAAGGGACCAAGTGCTCGCGTATTTTTTCGTGAAATTCGACACTTAGCTAATGAGAACATCGAAAATATAAAACAAAAGCGTAATCAATTCCGTTTAAATATTGAACATGTTATTGAAAAAGGTAGTGAAAGCGGAGAGTTTCGTAAGGGACTACGTGCGGATATGCTTGCTTTTGGGATATTGGGTGTTACAAATTGGAGCTATAATTGGTATAAATCAACTGGCGATGTCTCACCAGATGAATTAGTAACTATATTTGCCGATATGATTTTTAGTGGAATCGAAAAATAATTGAATGATTATAAGATTATACAAATTTAAAGGGGATGAATACTGAAATGAATGCTTCTTTTAAAGATACTATCGATGTTCGTCCTGGAGAAGAGCTTGAAACAAAGCCTTTACTAAATTTTTTACACGAAAATTTTACAGAAGTTCAAGGTAACGAACCAATAGAAATCAAACAGTTCAGTGCTGGACACTCAAATCTTACGTATCTTCTTCGTGTTGGAGAATGGGAAGCAGTGTTACGTCGACCACCTCTTGGACCAGTAGCACCCAAAGCGCATGATATGGAACGTGAGTACATGATTTTGTCAGCATTACACCCGATTTATCCTGTAGCACCAAAGCCTTTTATTTTTTCAAAAGATGAAGAGATTGTAGGTAGTCCATTTTTTCTCATGGAACGTAGAAAGGGAATTGTGCTAGACACAGCGTTTCCAAGCAATGTGAATTACGACAAGGAATTAGGGCGTAATATCTCTAAGATGATGGTTGATCAGTTAGTTGCGTTACATGATATCGACTACCGGAAAACAGAACTAGTTAAAATAGCTAAACCAGAAGGATTTATGGAACGACAAGTATACGGTTGGATTAACCGTTACGAGCGTTCGAAAACAGATGATATTCCAGGGGTCGATCAACTAACAACATGGCTTAAATCAACTTTACCAGACTCTAATGATTCTACTATTATTCATTATGACTACAAACTAAATAATGCAATGTTTTCAGAGGATTTTAATGAAATGACTGGACTATTTGATTGGGAAATGACAACTGTAGGTGATCCATTAGCTGACCTTGGTGCAGCATTAAGCTATTGGATTGAAGCGGATGATCCCGAATTGTTAAGGCGTGGGCTAGGGAAACCTCCTGTTACCATTCAAAATGGATTTTATACTCGGAAAGAATTTCTTACTGCATATGCAGAAAAGAGCGGTCGCGATATTTCTAACATATATTTTTATCTAACTTTTGCTTATTTTAAGCTTGCAGTAATTTGTCAGCAGATTTATTACCGATACAAGAAAGGTCAAACGAATGATCAACGATTTGCGCATTTTGATACATTTATCGCAAATTTAATAGAATATGCCTTGCAAACAGCCAAAGGTAAGTAAATAGAAATTGGAGGGTCGAAATTGAAAACAATACAATTCAATCAGTATGGCGGTCCTGAAGTATTACAGGAAATTGAAACAGACATTCCGGAAGTAGGAGAACAAGATGTATTAATAAAAGTCAAAGCAATAGGCGTAAACTATGCTGACACTGCACGGAGGGAAGGCAAGTATGTTGTCCCAACAAAATTACCTTTTATTCCTGGTGCAGAGATAGCGGGTGAAGTTTCAAAGGTTGGGTCTAATGTAAAAGGCGTAGAAATAGGTATGCGAGTCGTTACATTAATCGAATCAGGTGGTTATGCAGATTATGCCGTTGCTAATTCACATTCCTTAATTCCAATTCCCGATGGTGTGACGTATGAAAAAGCTGTTGCCCTTCCATTACAAGGCTTAAGTGCCTACCATATATTGAGAACAATGGGACGTGTAGAATCAGGTGAAACAGTCCTTATTCACGCTGCAGCAGGTGGGGTTGGATCAATAGCCGTTCAGCTTGCTAAGTTATTTGGCGCTGGAAATATAATTGCAACAGCTAGTAGTACTGAAAAATTACAACTTGCGAAGAAATTAGGTGCAAATCACACTGTTAACTACACAGAAGATGGATGGGAAGATGAAATTCTTGAGATAACAAGAGGACAGGGTGTTGATGTTGCGCTTGAAATGGTAGGAGGGGATATTTTCCATAAAACGCTAAAATGCCTTGCGCCTTATGGGCGTCTAGTGATTTACGGTGCTGCTAGTGGAGAGCAGGCGAAATTCTATCCTTCATCATTGATGAAACGGAACCAGTCAGTAATTGGATTTTTTCTACCACAAATCATGCGAAAACCAGAATTATTCCAGTCAAGTTTGCAAGAGCTTTTAGCTTATGTAAATAAAGGACAAATTGAGCTTACGATTGGAGGGACATATTCGTTATCTGAAGCTGTTCGTGTTCATCATTTGTTACAAGGAAGAAAAACGAAAGGAAAGCTGGTGTTACTCCCATAAATTAATTTTCCTGATATTCCATCATGAAACACACAACTATGTAACATGTAAATGTAAGCGTTACCATTAAAGCGTGTTTACTATTAAGGAGGAATAAGTAATGGAAAAGGTATGGTTAAAGCATTACCCAGAACACATTCAACATGATCTTGAAATACCAAATGAAGCTGTATATAACATGTTAAGTCGTTCGATTGCGACATATAGTGATCGTCCTGCACTTCATTTTTATGGAAACGAACTAACGTATAAAGAGCTAGGCATGCGTACAGCAGCCTTTGCAGCTTCTCTGCAGCATGATGATTTTAAGAAAGGGGATCGTGTAGCTATTATGCTTCCTAATTGTCCGCATTACGTAATTAGTTACTATGGGACACTTCAAACGGGTGGTACGGTTACACAGGTAAATCCAATGCTTGTTGGAAAAGAATTGCAACATATTTTAACTGATTCTGGTGCAGAAACCATTGTAATTTATGAACCGCTGCTGCCAGTACTAAATCAAATAATTGATCATACATCGGTTAAAAGAGTGATTAAAGTTAATTTAGCAGGACGGGACACTGAAGATGACTTTGCAATAGGTTTCACTAACTTCTTAAAACAAGCAACGAAGGCTCCAGATCCTACCGATATCAATCCATCTGAAGATATCGCTGTTCTTCAGTACACTGGTGGCACTACCGGTAGATCGAAGGGTGCAATGCTGACACATACGAACGTCCTTGCTAATGTCATGCAAACATATGAGTATTTTAAAGATGGAATTGAATTAGGGCAAGACCGATACCTTACTGTCATACCGCTTTTTCATGTTTTTGGCATGACCGCATGTATGAATCTTTCTATCTATACTGGTTCAATGAGTGTTATGTTACCGAAATTTGATTTAGAAGAAGTATTGCAAACAATAAAAGAACTAAAGCCCACCTCTTTCCCTGGAGTTCCAACGATGTACGTTGGTCTAACAAATCATCCAAAAGCGGAACAATATGGAATCGATAGTATTAAAATTTGTAATAGCGGAAGCGCACCTATGCCAGGGGAACTATTACGTTCATTTGAAAATAAGACTGGTGCTCAAATTCTAGAAGGATACGGTCTGTCAGAAAGTTCACCAGTTACGCATTGCAATCCTATGTTTTCTACAAGAAAACCAGGAAGTATCGGAATTGGAGTTCCATCAACCGATTACAAAATTGTTGATTTAGAGGAAGGGAACCGCGAATTACCATACGGGGAAATCGGCGAAATTGTCATCAAAGGTCCTCAAGTAATGAAAGGTTATTGGAATATGCCAGAAGAAACAGAAATCGCATTACGTGACGGATGGCTGTATACCGGTGACATTGCACATATGGATGAGGAAGGTTATGTCTATATTATTGATCGTAAAAAGGACCTTATTATCGCTAGTGGCTACAACATATACCCACGTGATGTAGAAGAAATTATTTATGAGCATCCTGCTATTCAAGAAGCAGTTGTAGTTGGAATTCCTGATGCTTATCGTGGAGAAACCGTTAAAGCAGTTGCTGTATTAAAAGATGGAATGGACTGTACTGAAGAAGAATTGATGGAATATTGCAGAAAAAATATGGCCTCGTATAAAGTACCACGCGTTGTGGAATTTAGAAAAGAACTTCCAAAGACTAACGTAGGCAAGATATTACGTCGGGCAATTAGAGAGGAAGCAAGGTAAAGGGGAGAGCGTTTATGAGGAAGGAAATACAAAAAGTGGCGGTAATCAGGGAGGAAGGGTATTGTCTAATACATTAACGGAAATTTCCGGAGGGTCTTTTTTAACCAATCAAATAAATGAAAAAGATGCATTTTTTCCAGAAGATTTATCGGAGGAACATAAATTAATACAAAAGACTGCTCAACAATTTGCTGTGAATGAAGTGGAAACTAACTATAAAGAAATTGAAATGCAAAATTTTGATGTTGTGGTTAAACTACTGAAAAAGGCTGGAAATCTTGGGTTACTTGCTCATAGTGTACCAGCCAATTATGGAGGATTAGGATTAGATAAAATTACCAAAGGCATTGTTGGTGAACAGGTTGGTCGTACGGGTAGCTATGGCGTTGCTCATTCCAACCATACATGTATAGCAACTCTGCCTATTACGTATTTTGGAACACGCGAACAGAAAAAGAAATACTTGCCCAAACTAGCAAGTGGCGAATTTATTGGTGCTTATTGTTTAACCGAGCCTGATGCAGGATCAGATTCTATGTCAGGTAAAACGACAGCAGTATTAAATGATTCAAAGACTCATTATCTATTAAATGGCACGAAAATCTATATAACCAATGCTTCCTTTTCTGATACATTTATTGTTTATGCAAAAGTAGATGGAGAACATTTCTCTGCCTTTATTGTTGAAAAAGAATTCCCAGGATTGCATCTTGGACCTGAGGAAAAAAAGATGGGAATAAAAGGATCATCCACACGGTCAGTCATTTTAGAGAATTGTAAGGTTCCAGTGGATAATTTGCTTGGTGAAATTGGAAGAGGACATATTATTGCATTTACAGTGTTAAATTTAGGCCGATTCAACCTTGGTTCGGCATGTGTAGGTGCAGCTAAGTATGCTTTGAAAGAGACGGTTAATCATATTCAGGAACGGAAACAATTTCGACAGCCATTAGCAAATTTTGGTGCGTCTAAAGAAAAAGTTGCCAAGATGGCTGCTCGAATATATGCGGCAGAATCATTGCAGTATAGAACGTCTAATTTGTTAGAATCTGCTTTGGGGCAATTGACTGATGAACATGATCAAAAACAAGTAATTGCAGCCCTTTCCGAATATGCAATGGAATGTGCAATTTGCAAAGTTTATAGTTCCGAAACGCTAGATTATTTAGTGGATGAAGGACTTCAACTGCATGGTGGAGCTGGTTTCATACAAGAGTATCGAATGGAACAAATGTATCGTGATTCACGAATAAATCGAATTTTTGAAGGAACAAATGAAATTAATCGATTGCTATTAACTGGTCAATTTTTAAAGAAATCGATGAAAGGACTCTTACCTTACAAAAAAGCAGTTGAAGATGCCTTTAATCGAGTGGAGAAACAACAACCTTCCGAAGAAGTGGTTGATCTAATTCAGGATTTACGCGCAATCTATCTAGTATTAGTAGAATTTGCACGTAGAAAATTTGGTGAACACATAGAGCATCAGCAAGAAATACTAATGAAATTGTCAGATTTAGCAATCCAGTTATACGCATCAGAATCGGTTGTTTTACGTACCAAAAAGCATGATTCAATCGGAAGTGCAAGAACCTTGAAGCAACTACTAATGGAAACATCGCTAGAGAATGCGCTTCATCAAGTAATTCCAGGTGTAAAGCTATTGACACAGGAATTGATGGAAAACCATCAGAAGCTTAGTGATAATGTGTATGCTACGTTATTTTCCTACTCATTCTCAAATTCTATTAATAGAAACCGAGAGATTGCTTCTTACATGTATGAAAAAAATGAATATGTTTGTTAGAAGTAAAAGAAAAAGCTGTCATGCATAGTGACAGCTTTTTTAATCAATTCTATAACCTGTCTTACTTGTTTTCTTAAGTTAACTCCTATTATAATGTAACACGTTGATTTTTATTTTTTAGGAGGGGTAACTGTTGATATACATAAAAAAGTGCTTGCCTATTTTAATAATAGCTTTATTACTTATGGCAGCATGTAGTAACCAAAATACGGAGGAAAAATCGGCAAATCAAGATTCAAAACAAAATAAGAAGGTAGTTTATTTAAGTGCGCCTGGAGTTATTCCTGGTTTAAATCCTACTCTAGCAGATAATGATTTCAGTTTTACTGTTATTAATCAGGTATTTGAAGGCTTATACCGACTTAATAAAAATGGCGAACCAGAACTAGCTCTTGCTGCTAAAGAACCGAAAGTAAGCAAAAATAAAAAGGTTTATACATTTACCATTCGAGAAGATGCGAAATGGTCGAATGGCACCCCAGTGACAGCACACGATTTTGAATACGCGTGGAAAAAAGCTGTAAATCCCGAAACTGGGGCAGCTTATGGACCACAGTTTGAGGAAATTGTTGCGAATGCATCAGAAATTCTAAAAGGAAAAAAACCAGCCGATTCACTCGGGGTAGAGGCACTTGACGATCGTACCTTAAAAGTAACGCTTGAAAACCCAATTCCATTTTTTAAAGAACTGTTGACTACTGCTATATTTTTTCCGCAGCCAAAAGAATTCATTGAGAAACAGGACGGGAAATATGCATCAGACAGTAAGCACACGTTGTTTAATGGACCGTTTGTCTTAGCTGATTGGGAAGGTACAGATCAATCTTGGACATATAAGAAAAACGAGAAATACTGGGATAAGGATGCCGTAAAAGTAGATGAAATTCGAGTCAATGTTGTAAAAGATACTGCGACAGCTGTTAGTTTATATCAAGAGGGAAAGCTTGATCGAGTAAACCTAACAGGCGATTTTGTAGACAAATTCAGAAGTGATGATGAGTTTCATACCTTTTTAACTGGTGCGATGTCATATATTAAAATGAACCAAGGAAAAGACGGTAAAAGCACTAATCTAGCAAATCTTAATATCCGCAAGGCAATGAATATGGCTCTTAACAAAAAGAAGCTAGTGAATTCTATTTTAAATAATGGATCAATCGTTGCACATGGTAACGTACCAACGGGACTTTCGGAGAATCCAAAAACTGGTGAAGATTTTCGAGAGGAAAATGGTAATCTAACACACTATGATCCTGAAAAGGCTAAAGCACATTGGCAAAAAGGATTAAACGAACTAGGGAAAGAGAGGCTTGAATTTACTTTAATCAGTTCAGATTCAAGTACATCAAAGCAATTAGCAGAAAATATAAAGTATCAGTTAGAAAACAATCTTCCAGGTTTAACGATTACGATTAAAAATCTACCACCAAAAGCGAGTATTGAAGCAAATGTTACACAAAATTACGAAATGATTATGACAGGATGGAATGGAGATTATCATGATCCACTTACGTATCTGAATCTATTCATTACAGATAGTCCTGGTAATCATACAGGTTACTCGAATAAAACTTACGATAAACTTATATTGGGTGCTAAAGGAATCATAGCAGATCAACCGTTGAAACGATGGAATGCAATGTTAAAAGCGGAGCGAATGTTAATAGAAGAGAGCGCCGTACTAATTCCTCTTTATCAAAACGGAACCGCATTTATGCAAAAGGAATACGTGAAAAACTATGTAACATATAAAGTCGGAGCACCGAATTATAAATGGATTGATATCGAAAAATAAAGGCTGTTTTTAAAAATTATTTTGCACAAGATACGTAAACTGCGAACTAAGTAGGGGGCTAGCGACTATCGGACTGAGGATGCCCTATTTACCTTTTTTGCCTTTATTTTGAGGGTTAACGGACACACGATGCCTTATTCAGCTAAAAAACATGATTTTCAACTGTTTTTATCCAAATAAGGAATCCTGAGTCCGATAACAACCGCATTTACCCTTATTTTTCACAAATAAGGGATCGTGTGTCCGCTAGCTGACATCTTGCATGCAATCATTCCAGTACGCCTGAAAATGTTTCTTCACTAGCCTTGCCCGTAGCGGAAATCAGCGTTGCTGTTACCATAAACATGAATTTTCACTAGTTCGCAATTTACTTCAACTACGAAGAGTAAGTAACAAAATTTTTTATGAAAAAGCCAAAAAACAAGCTCACACCTCTAACCGGTGTGAGCTTGTTTATAGTATAGATGATCTTACTTCATAATCCTCTTAATTATTCCGTGCGCTACTTTGCTACCTGGGTAGCGTAAGGGGATATCGAATTTCGTTGTTTGTTTTAAGACGCTTTTTTTATGGGAGAATGTATCAAAGCTATCTTTACCATGATAAGAACCCATTCCACTATTACCAACACCACCAAATGGTAGATTTGGATTAGCTAAATGGTATAATGTATCATTGATACAACCACCACCAAATGATAGGCGATTCATCACATTTTGTTGTGATTTTTCATTCTCGCTAAAGTAGTATAATGCTAGAGGTTTCTCTTTGTTTTTTAGAATTGAAATTGCTTCTTCCGTGTGTTGGAACGTTATAACCGGAAGGAGTGGGCCAAAAATTTCCTCTTGCATAATTTTATCGTTCCAATTTACATTGTCAATTATCGTTGGTTCGATTTCCAATGCTTCAGAATTAGTAGTACCCCCGTGCACGATATCGCCATCTACTAGTAATCCTAGTAATCGGTTAAAATGATCCTGATTAACGATGCGCCCATAATTTTGGCTTTTAATAGGGTGCTTACCATAAAATGATTTAATATGTTTTTTCATTGCCTTCAATAGTTTTTCTTTTACTTTTTCATGTACATAAATAAAGTCTGGTGCAACACAGGTTTGACCAGCGTTAGTGAACTTTCCCCATACAATTCGTTTTGCTGCCAAGTTTATATTTGCATCATGATCAACGATTGCAGGGCTTTTTCCACCTAACTCTAGTGTAACTGGAGTTAAATGTTCACTTGCTTGTTTCATAACTATTTTTCCGACATTTGTACTACCAGTAAAGAAAATATAATCAAATCGTAAATCGAGTAACTGCTGGCTCGTTTCTTTGGCACCTTCGACCACGGCAATGTAGTGTTGGTCAAATGTTTCCGCAACCATTTTTGAAAGCACTGCCGAGGTCGCTGGTGTAAATTCGGACGGTTTTATTATGGCAGTATTTCCAGCTGCAATTGCTCCAATCACAGGAGTGATTGCTAGCTGTAAAGGATAGTTCCAAGGTGCAATTGTTAAGGTTACTCCGTAGGGTTCGGCAACAATAAAGCTTTTTGACCCTTTATGGGTAATCGGTGTATCTACTTTCTTCTCCTTCATCCATTCCTTCAAGTTCTTAATTGTGATGTCTATTTCGCTGTATAGAAATCCTAGTTCGGTTGTCAACGTTTCATTCTCTGATTTATTTAGATCATTTTTTAAAGCTTGATAGATATCTTTTTCATTGGATTTCAGCATGTTTCGAAGTTTTTCCAATTGTTTTTTACGAAATGCAAAAGGAAAGGTTGCTTCAGATTTAAAAAAAGTTCGTTGTTCATCAACTAATAATTGATATGGGTTCAACATACATAACAACTCCTTCGATTATTTATGGATATCCATGACAAAGAAATCGTGTGCAAGCTCTGTCTCTGGAAAAATAGAGCGAGCTTCTTGAATGAGGTGTTGATAGTCATTTTTTTGATACCGTGATGAAATGTGAGTTAAAATGAGTTGCTGAACATCGCCATTTTTAGCTAAATTAGCAGCTTGTACAGTTGTTGAATGAAAATACTGATTGGCAAGCTGTTCGCTTTCTTCATTAAAGGTGGCTTCATGCACCAACACATCTGATCCGTACACGAAGTCTTGATTTGTATGCGTATTTCGTGTGTCGCCTAAAATGGAAATGATTCTTCCTTTTTTATGTGGACCTAGATATTCATCTCTTGCAATTTTTTCACCATTTGGTAATATCGTTGTTTCTTGCTCCTTAATTTGTTGATAAATTGGTCCTGGTTGTATTCCTTTGTCCCTTAATTTATCAACGAGTAATTCCCCTGGTTTGTCCTTTTCCACGATTCGGAATCCATAGCTCGGTACACCATGATGAAGTTTCTTACAATATACCTTAAACATATCATCTTCAAACAATTTTCCTTCAAAGATTTCTACAAACTCTAGTGGATACGTTAAATGAGTTTCACTTAATTTTAGACTTGTTTCTGTATATTCTTTAATCCCAACTGGTCCGTAAATTGTAAGCGTGTCATTCCCACCCTGGAACGATCTACTACTTAACAAACCTGGTAAACCAAAAATATGATCTCCATGCAAGTGTGTTATAAATATTTTGTTAATTTTTCTAGGTTTAATTGACGTGTGTAAAATTTGATGCTGTGTTGATTCTCCGCAATCAAAAAGCCAAATGCTATTTTGTTCCTGATGCAATGTTAAAGCTAGGGAGGAAACATTACGTTCTTTGGATGGAACTCCAGACCCTGTACCTAGGAATATCAATTGCAATTCAATCGCCTCCTATTTCCATCCACGTTTATATTGGGTTGGAGCATCAATGGTCTCATTCAGTTCATCGGCAACTTGTTTTGCCCAGTATGGATTTTTTAGTAAGGCACGTGCAACGAAAATTAAATCAGCACGATCGTTTTGCAGAATTTCTTCAGCTTGTATACCTGTTGTAATTAGCCCAACCGCACCAGTTGCAATTGATACTTCTTTTTTAATTGCTTCACATCGTGGTACTTGATATCCAGGATACGGAGAAATTCTCGCTGGGACTACTCCTCCGGAACTGCAATCAATTAAGTCTATTCCTTGTGCCTTCATTTCTTTTGTAAAATAATAAAAATCTTCAAGTGTATTACCATTTTCGTTATATTCATCCGTTGAAATTCGAACAAATAATGGACCGTCCCAAACCGTTTTTACTGATTCAATAATTTCAGATAAAAAACGGTAACGATTTTCCGTTGATCCTCCGTATTCATCTGTACGTTTATTTGTTAATGGTGATAAAAATTGATTGATTAAGTATCCGTGTGCACCGTGCAATTCAATAAAATCAAATTCCG
Organism: Virgibacillus sp. GM2-2; assembly: GCF_055329585.1. Classification (NCBI taxonomy): domain Bacteria; kingdom Bacillati; phylum Bacillota; class Bacilli; order Caryophanales; family Bacillaceae; genus Virgibacillus; species Virgibacillus sp. GM2-2. The sequence continues at coordinate 25,680 of NZ_JBUZWC010000005.1, forward strand.
CTTCTTTTGAGCGCCTAGCAGCGTCTGTGAATGCTTGAATTGTACGTTTGATGTCATCAATTGTCATTTCTTTTGGTACCTTATAATCCTCGTTAAATGCAATAGGGGAAGGGGCATGAATTGTTGTTTTCAGATCTGCCTTTCTTCCTGCATGTCCTAATTGTATACCCGATTTAGCACCATATACGTGTAGTTGATCATTTAGCTCTTTTAGACCTTCTATATGTGCATCATCCCAAATTCCTAAATCTTGTGCCGAAATTCTACCTTCAGGCTGTACTGCTGTAGCTTCTGTGAACACGAGCCCTACTTGTCCAATCCCTCGAGATACATAATGAGTTAGATGAAAAGGAGTTAATTTACCATCCTCGTCGAAACAAGAATACATGCACATCGGTGACATTGTTATTCTATTTTTAATTGTTACCTTACCAAAAGTGATAGGTGAAAATATTTTTGCCATTTAGTAGCCTCCTAATTCTATTTCACGTGCTTCGTGTGGTACGTCGGTAATAATTCCGTCACACTTCAAATTGAAACAGCGCTTAATGTGTAGAGCTTTATTAACAGTATAAACACGAATATCCATGTTTTCCGCTAGACATTGATCTACTAGTTTACGACTGAGTAATCGATATTTAATGTGTACGGCATCGGCACCGAGTGATTGTGCATAGCCTACTAAATTCCGTCTTCTTCTCGACGTAAGAAAGGCTACATCCATTTGCTTATCAATTTGCTTTATCCGCTTTACACTCTTTGGATTAAACGTGGAGAGTGTGGTACGATTTAGTAACTGAAAATCGATTAACAACTTATATACAATTTCTTCTAAGTTCTTGTAGTCTATCTTATTATTTTTTAGCTCAATGTGTAAATATAACGGCTTATCCTTTATCCAGGTGAGAAATTCGACTAACGATAGTAGTCTCGTGTTTGAGAAAGATGATGAAAACCACGCACCTGCGTCTAATTTTTTTAACTCTTTGTATGTATAATCTTTAACATACCCATAACCGTCTGTTGTTCGTTTTAGGACTTCATCATGGATAAGTATTGGTATGTTATCTTTTGTTAACTGAACATCTGTCTCAATACCATCTGCGCCATATTGGTACGCGAGTTCAAACGCAGGCAATGTATTTTCCGGTGCTAGTTTACTTGCACCACGATGTGCTATGATTTTTGTAGACAATAGCTTCACCTCAAGTATGATTTTGTTTTATTTGCGTAGAAAAGTCAATTTATTAGGAGGTTATTACATTGAAAAATTGGCAAACAAAGGAAGAACTGACTGATTTATTATGCTCGCTTGTCAATCATCAAAGTATTACGGGAAGTAGTGCAGAAATTGCACTTCCGGAATACATCCACCATCTACTTGCTCAAAAGGAGTATTTTCAGTCGAATGAACAACATTTGAAGCTACACCCACTAGAAGATGGTAGAAGATTACTGACCGCACTGGTCAAACAAGGTAATAAGAAAGAAACGGTCATTTTATTAAGCCACTTTGATGTAGTTGGGGTAGAAGATTATGGTTCATTACAAAACCTAGCCTTTCATCCTCGTGAATTGACGCGTGAATTAAATAAATTAAAAGATAAATTACCTGAAGAGGTTCAAAAGGATATCGATAGTGGTGAGTGGCTATTTGGCCGTGGCACAATGGATATGAAGGCAGGATTAGCACTTCATTTGTCATTAATTGAAAAAGCAATTGATGATGAGTTTGACGGGAATATTTTACTTGTTACCGTTCCAGATGAGGAAGTTAATTCCCAAGGGATGCTAACAGCACTTCCCGTTCTGAATCAGCTAAAAGAAGAAGAAGATTTAGTCTATCAAGCCTGTTTAAATGGCGAACCAATGTTTAGTAAATACCCAGGTGATCCCGCTTATTATGTTTATGCTGGATCAATTGGAAAGGTGCTCCCTGGTTTTTATTGTTATGGTAAAGAATCCCATGTGGGAGAGCCATTTGCTGGAATTAATCCTAACCTAATGGTGAGTTTTTTGTCCCAGCAGTTGGAATTAAATGAAACATTTATCGAAAAAATCGACGATGAAGTAACACCGCCGCCCGTTAGTTTAATGCAACGTGATTTAAAAGAAGAATATTCGGTACAAACACCAAATGCAGCAATTTCTATGTACAATGTATTGTATTTGAAACAAACCTTTGCTGAAATTAATGAAAAATTACTTACTAGTACCAAAAAAGCCGCAAGCGAAATAGAAGCGTACGTAAAGCAGAAGGCTGGAAACTATGCAACTATCGCCACAGATTTTACGATGCCAGACTTTGGTGTAACCGTTATGATGTATGAAGATTTATATCAAGAAGCGGTAAAACGACACGGACAACACGAAGTAGATCGTCGTCAAAACTTATTGGTTAGCCAACGTGATACAGGAGATCGAGACTTTTCTACTATCCTTGTGCAAGACCTAGCCACAATGTGTAAGGATCTGGCACCGATGATTATATTATTTTATAGCCCACCATTTTATCCTGCTGTATCATCATATCACGATCTATATATTAAAAATATCATGGACCATGTAAAATCATATACATCAAAAAATTATGAAATGGACTTAACTGTTGCAGAGTTTTTTACCGGTCTATCCGATTTAAGCTTTCTTGGTCCAGTATCGTCAAAAAGTAAATTAAATCAGTTAACAGTTAATATGCCATTGCAACATAATGGTTTCGTTTTTCCAGAAGATATCATGGAAAAATTAACGATGCCAGTATTAAATATCGGACCATTAGGGAAGGCACCACATCAGTGGACGGAACGCCTTGAATTAGTTTATAGCTTTGAGTATTTACCGCATATATTATCAGAAGCAGTCCAACATCTCTTGATCCCGAAAAGCTAATATATGTGACATTCATGCCAATTAACGATAAAATAAAGAAAAAATGAATGATCATTCATTATGGGGGATTTAGCATGCGCGTTTTACAAGACACAATAGAAAAATTGACGGTACCAACACCCTTTGCAGTTGGTGATACACATGTTTATTTACTTATAGGGGATCACTTGTCATTAATCGATGCTGGTGTAAAAACAAAAGAAGCGTGGGAAGCTTTAACATTTCAACTTAAAAAATTAGGATATTATCCAAATGATATTGAGCAAATTATTTTGACTCATCATCACCCAGATCACACAGGTCTGGTGGAACAATTCCCACGTGCCGAAACATTAGCAGGTCATCCAAATAATGATTTATGGCTCACTAGAGACCCATCTTTTTTTACGGTTTATGAAGCGTTTTATCGAAACTTTTTCGTTGCTTCTGGAGTTCCGGCATCATTTAATGGCTTCCTAAAAAAATTAGATGATCCTTTACAATATGGAGGAGAAGGGAAGTTAACCACATTTTTGGAAGAGGGGATCCGTTTACCGGGCCATGATGATTGGCGGGTAATTGATACGAAAGGACATGCGCAAAGCCATTTATCATTTTTCCGGGAACGGGATGGGGCTTTTATCGGTGGAGATCATATATTAGCTCATATTTCACCAAACCCGATTATCGAACCACCTCATGGTGGGGAAGTAGAACGCGCCAAACCACTTGTCCAATATCGCAAAAATCTGTTGAAATGTTTATCACTTGGGATATCTACTGTTTTTCCAGGACACGGGGAGACATTTTCAACAATCGATGAGTTGATTCCGACTCAGCTCCATCGGCAAGAGCAACGAGCAGATAAAGTTCTTCATATGTTACATGAGGTTGAACAAACGCCTTTTCAAATTTGCCAAAAATTATTTCCGAAGCAAATTGCTAAGCAGCTTGACTTGACTATGTCTGAGACTATTGGTCAGCTCGACTTTCTTGAGGTTGAGGGAAAAGTTCAAAAAACATTGGTTGATGGCGTCTATTACTATAAAGCAAATTAGGTGATTTTGTTGAATAAGCTGGTAACGTCTAAAAAAATTATTGTAACAGGTGCATCAAGTGGGATCGGTGAACGACTCGTTTGGCAGATTGCCCGGAATGGTGGGATACCCATTTTGCTCGCTAGATCTATTGATAAGCTGGAGAGTATAAGTTATCAATTGAAAGAAACGTTCGGGATACAAGCTTATTGTTATCAAGTCGATTTGTTAGACGAGAATAGTCGTCACGCCGTATTTCAAAAGGTTTTACTGGATCATCCTCAGGTATTGGGGCTAATCAATAATGCTGGTTCTGGCTTATTTGAATACGTTGAATCATTGAATTGGGACGAAGCCAAAAAGATGTTCGAGTTAAATGTATTAGCAGTAATCCAAAGTTCACAACAAGTTTTGTCCCATTTTCTAACTAATGGGGGAGGACACATAATAAATATAGCCTCACAAGCTGGTAAAATGGCAACACCGAAATCATCCGTTTATTCATCAACGAAGCACGCAGTACTTGGTTTTACTAATGCCCTACGAATGGAAGTGGCTTCAAGAGATATTAAAGTCACAACAGTAAATCTCGGGCCAGTACGAACGAATTTCTTTGTTGATGCAGATCCTACAGGAAAGTACCAGTTAAGTGTAGCTGCTTTCATGCTGGATCCAGACAAAGTTGCTAAGCAAATAGTGAAGTACTTATTTAAAAGAAAACGGGAAATTAATATGCCTAGATGGATGGAATTCGGCAGTAAGTTCTACACACTTTTTCCAAATACGATGGAATTTGTATTAAAAAATCAGTTTAATAAAAAATGAGGATGCTTTTAGAATACAACCAATAAAAAAACAGTCCTTTTGTGGACTGTTTTTTACATCCTTTATATTAAATAAGGTCCAAAGAATGTTGTTACTAGTATGATGTGTATTCCTACAAAATAGATCATTCTTGCAGTGTTGTCCCAATCATTTACCCGTTTGATGATTCGAACGAGCAGAAAAGCGATAATTCCAAACAGTAACATATAGAAGTATGAACTTCCATCGAAGGTTAAATAACCTGGTGCTTCGACGTATATATTGTCTACAAATATTTTATCCTTCCAAATTAATGCTGCAATTGCATAAAGTCCTATTCCCGCATAAAAAATCCAGGTAGGATCGCGTTGTATGATTCTACTTTTGAAAAAATGCATGATAGCAATAAAGGTTACTGGCCAAATGAACCATATTGCTGAAATAGCGATTGCAAAAAGTCCTGAAGAGATCATTCCAAGTGTTTTACCAAGAGCACGTAACCAATCGTCACTATTAAATCCAGACGCTGCTTTAATTGCAGCGATGTTACTAGAAGAAATCTTGATTACATTGCCATCCGAATCTAGGTCAATCCATGCAACCGTTTCATTATTTATCCATTGTGGATTGGTAGAAATGGCTGGAGTATTGCTTCGACGATCTGTCGTTGTGCCATTATCTGTTATAACCGCTTTGTAAATATTAAATGCACTATCATCGTTGTATTGTGTGTTGGTTAGTCCATTTGCTTGAAATAGTAAGCTCAGTTCATCATTCATGTACGCTAGCTCAACACTGTTTATTTCACTTAGATTTCGATTTCCTTTCGGGTCATGAAAAGTTAATTCACGTAATGGACCTGATTGTTGATCGGAAATGGTAGTTTCCAATAGGTAGTTAAAAAATTGTGGTGGACCTTGTGGTGATTCCAGTTGCTCCTGAAGTAAAATAGCCACCTTTTGACCTTTCTGAGCAAATTCTATATTTGTAACAATCTTACCTGGAACTATATCCACCTTAGTTTGATACTTTTCCGTAAGTATTCCTTCATTTAATTGATAAATCGTTATGTTTAACTCACCTGATGTTAATGAATGTGTTAATAGCTGTATTCCATCCTCATTTTGTTGTGTGCTGATAGATTTTTTCTCTAAGTCAATATTCATCAGTTTAGTCGATTCTTTTGTTTCTGGTAATAATTGATAGAGAACGTTTTCTTTAACGTAAAGAATCGTTGATTTTAACGGATAAAATCCTTCAACGTCTTTTACAATTTCATTTTTTTCTTTGTCGTATATGTTCGTGTAGTCAAAATAAATGATCTGATCACCATTTTGATAAACTTGTGTCCATTTATCGACTGGGATATCAAATGTTTCCGTATTTTGTACAACGAATTCTTTGTTTAACGTTGTATTGGCTAGTTTTCCATTTTCAAATCTAGTAACAATTAAGTTTCCGTTTTTTGTCTCTCTAATAGGTTGGAGCTTGCTCACATCTGTTGTACCAACCGATAAGCCTCTGCTCCAGTTTTGTTCAGGTTGTTCCGTAACCTTCTCGAAATTTTGATAGAACAATAACGTTAATCCGAAGATTATAATAATCCCTGGAACAATCCAGTACAGGTGTTTAAGTAGACTTCTCTTCATAATGTACCCCCATATTGTTATCTTCTGTTTTTACAACAATAAAACAATATTATCATATTTCTGAAAGATAAAACATGGAAAATTTGGTGAAAATTTACGTTATTTATCTTCACGGTAAATCAGGCTTGGTGGCCCCCGATTTTTGTACTTCGGTCAATGGTAATACCTGCATCTGTATAACTCGTAGCACGCAGAATTGCGGTTGAACCATATTTTGCACGAATTGAATCCATTACATAACCGATATCTTTTTTCTTCGGTCGGTCATCAAACAAATCCAATTGTGTTTCATTATTATCATATAGTTTAGTGAGTGTTACATAAACATGTCTAATATCGCTCATCCCATCATAAAACTCGTTAAATAAGCGCATGCAAACACCATAAACCTCCATTGTAATGTTGGTAGGAAGAGAGGTTGATCGTGATCTATTAAAACCTCCACCCGTTACCTTTGAATACACGATACCGAGATGAATCGTTCTACCGGCTTTATTAGCTGTTCGAGCTCTGCGGCACACTTCTTCACATAAATCGAGAATACATGCAGCTACATCATTTTTTGAATAATCCCGTAATAGTGAGATGCCATGACCAAATCCTTTTTGTTCTGTTTTTGTAAAATTTCCTAACACGGGACTAAGGTCAACACCCCATGCATGCCAGTAAAGCTGCTCTCCCATCACCCCAAATCGTTTTGTTAGTTGGTTTAACGGAACATTTGCTAACTGCCCAAGTGTGACAATTCCCATCCTGTTCAAGTTATTTTGCATTTTGCTGCCTATACCCCAAATACTTTGAACAGGGAAAGGCCATAACATCTTTTCTACATCCTCATATTTACATTCGGCTATTCCAAATTTTTTTGCGTATAAGTCCATAACCACCTTAGCTAGAAATTTATTATCACCAATACCGATTGCGCACGTTACACCAAAATACTCTAACAAATCTTTTTTTATTAACCTGGCTACTTCCCAACGATCACCAAATAATTTCTTTAGCCCGTTAACCGTCACCCAGACCTCATCAACAGAATATTGGTGAATTGCTTCTTTTGGTACATATTGTTCAATTAGTTTTGTAATTTGCATCGAAACATGTAAGTAGTCTGCCATGTGCGCATTAGCAATATAGAGTTCGGGGTCGTCTGGTAACTCAAAGAAACGGCTGACATTGCTAATCCCATGTTTATTTTTTAATATAGGCGAGGCAGCAAGTACAATACTGCCGGATCGATTGGGATCACCAACAACAGCCAGTTGAACTTCCATTGGATCATGGCCTAATTTTATTGCTTCAACACTGGCGTAGAAGGAACGTATATCGATACACAATACATCGTGTCGTGGGTATATGGAATAATCCATTAATATCACCTCATAATAATAGAACGTTTGTTCCTATTATATGTAGCGAGAAACTAATTATCAATGGAAATTACTAGGAAGCTTGATCGATCGATAAAATTTATGGCGAAATTTTAGTTCTATAATAAAATTAAAAACCGAAGCGGTGGCTTCGGTTTAGCGATGATTTTCATATGTGATTGCCTTCGTTGTAGCTTGCAGAGCTTCGTAAAGAGAATTAGAAATCGATTGTGAAGTGTAGTTTGAAATATTCTCTTGCACTTGATCAACAGAACTAGCACCAAAAACAGCGCTAGCAACCGCTGGATGGTGCAAAATGTATTGGAATGCTGTCTGATTCAATGATGATGTGTCAACGAGATTGGTTAATGCTTCATGAATTTTAACTAATTCTTCATAGGAATAGGTAAGAAATCCGTCCTTGGCTTTATTTTCTATTTGCTTCATTCCATGTTTTGTGAGCATACCTTTTGCAAGCGGTCCACGAGCTAGGACGCTAATAGAGTGTTGATCCAGCAAATACAATATTTCTTCTTCAGGGCGACGGTCAAACATATTGTATTGCATCATCACACCATCGATGGTGGAACGTTTAACATATTCGCGTATCACATTTGGTCTAATTGAAGAAATTCCGTACGCACGAATAAGACCTTCTTGTTTTAATTCCTCAAAGGCTTTAATTGTTTCGTCAATCGGGTCATCAATTGTCCCACCATGTAACATATAAAAGTCAATATAATCCGTTTGAAGTCGGCGTAAACTAGCTTTCAGTCCATTTTTAATATGAGACTTAGATGGATCCCAATACCAATCCTGTTTGTCCAGGTCAAAATGATTTCCTACTTTTGATGTTAAAATAATGTTTTTTCGTTTGTCTTTAATTACCTCACCAACAATTTCCTCATTCATTCCAAAATCATATAAATCGGCGGTATCAAGATGGTTAATCCCTGCATCTAGTGCAGCGTCAATAATTTTTTTTGCTTTAGAGGAATCTGTGCCAAGAGACATACATCCAAGTGTTAACTCTGAAACATGCAACTCTGATTTTCCCAAACGGTTTGTATTCATATATTCGACCTCCATTATTCCGTATAAGACTAGTGTAAAAATGAATCCATTAGAATACAACTATTTCACAGAGAATAGCTATTAAAATGTGATAGAATGGGGAAAATAAACGTACGGAGGATTAAAAATGAAAAAATTTGAAGAAAAAACAATACAGACAGAAAAAATATACAACGGGAAAGTGGTGCATTTACAGGTGGATGATGTGACACTTCCTAATGGCAAGACGTCAAAACGAGAAATTATAAAACACCCTGGAGCAGTTGCAATCATTCCAATTACAAAAGATAGAAAAATCGTTTTTGTTGAACAGTACCGAAAACCGCTTGAAAAATCCTTAGTAGAAATACCAGCAGGTAAGCTTGAACCAGGAGAAAATCCAGAAACAACCGCCATAAGAGAGTTAGAAGAGGAGACAGGGTACACGACAAATGAAATAGAATTTGTTGCCTCTTTTTATACATCCCCGGGTTTTGCTGATGAACTGATGTATATTTATGTTAGTGATAAGCTTGAAACATTAGAGGAAAAAGTAGCTGGTGATGATGATGAATTTATAGAAATACTAGAATTAACATTAGAAGAGGCAGAACAATATGTTAGAGAAAATCGAATTCATGACGCAAAAACTAATTATGCGATTTTATATTTACGAACTTTGGAAAGGATGTAAGTGATGCTAGATTCATTCTTCGCTGATTTACACATTCATATCGGTCGTGATATGTACAATAAGCCAGTAAAAATAACTGGGGCTAAAAGTTTAACACTTACAAATATTTTACTAGAATCGAGTAGAAATAAAGGGATTCATTTAATAGGTATAATAGATAGCCATGCGCCACATGTGCAACAAGAATTGAAGCATTTATTATCAACGCATCAAGCGAATGAGCTTGATGAAGGTGGTATCCAATTTGAGGACGTCACGTTAATATTAGGTTCTGAAATTGAAGTTTATGATGAGAATTGTCAAGGACCAATACATGTTCTTTGTTATCTTCCAACACTAGCAAAAATGGAAGAGTTTACGGAATGGCTGGCAACGAAAATGACGAATATTAATTTAAGTTCGCAGCGTTATTATGGGACAGCAAAAGCACTACAATATAAAGTAAAAGAGCTTGATGGCCTATTTATTCCAGCACATGTGTTTACACCATTTAAGAGTACCTATGGAAAAGGGGTAAAGCAATCATTAAAGGAAGTTTTTGAACCGGATTTAATTGATGCAATTGAGCTTGGATTGAGTTCTGATACTACGATGGCGGATCAAATAGAAGAATTACACAACTATACTTTTGTATCCAATTCAGATGCTCATTCACTTGGTAAAATTGCTCGAGAATATCAGGAAATCAGAATGGACAAACCAAGTTTTAAAGAATTAAACTGGGTGCTGCATCAAGTGGAAGGTAGGGGAATAGAACGTAACTTTGGGATGAATCCACAGTTAGGAAAATATTATACCACCGTGTGTAGTAAGTGCATGGAACCCTTATCAATAAACGAAAATCGATGTCCTAAATGTGACGCAACAAAAATTATAAAAGGGGTATATGACCGTATTCAGGAGCTTTCTTCTTGGAAAGAAAACGGGAAGAGTCGCCCGCCTTATATGTATCAAGTACCACTTGATTATTTGCCATCACTTGGTCCGAAAACATATAAGAAACTTCTTGAAAATTTCAATACAGAAATGAATGTTATTCACCATGTACCTGTAGATAGATTAGAAGAGGTCGTACCAGATAAAATAGCTAGTGCAATTATGCAAATGAGAAGTGGGGAATTGATGATAACAGCCGGTGGTGGTGGAAAATATGGAACAGTAAAATCTGCTCCAAAAAAATATAACTAGTAAGAAAAAAATAGATTGTGGTATTTTTAATCGGAATTCCTCATAGATTTTAAGTATACAATAGTTTGTGCGAATGGAGGACTCCGATGTTACAAAATAAAAGGTTAATCACAAATCATGTAAAAAAATACGCAACGATCTACTTATTTATGCTAGTTCTGTTTCTAACTGGAGTTATTTTTGGTGCAGTTATTGTAAACAGTATGAACGGCGTCCAAAAACAGGATTTGTTTTTCTATTTAGAACAATTTTTCATAAAAATTTCAGGTGGACAGGAAATTGAAAATAGTGAAATTTTAAAGAATAGCTTTTTTTATCATGCTAAATATTTGGTTTTGTTGTTTATCCTTGGGTTATCCGTTATTGGTCTACCTATAATTTGGATATTATTATTCTTAAAAGGACTGGTAGTAGGGTTCTCAGTCGGATTCATTGTTAATCAGCTTGGGCTAAAAGGATTGTTGCTGGCTGCACTCTCGATCGCCCCACAAAATTTAGTAATAATACCAATTTACCTTGTTGCAGGTAGTTTATCGATGATTTTTTCATTAACATTGTTAAACAAATTGTTTTCGAGACGGTTATCAAAGCCTATCTTGCAACCGCTAAGTCGATATGCAATTGTTTTCGTATTATTACTCGCTGGTACATTACTTGCTGCAGTGATGGAGGCATATATTTCAAATGAGGCGATGGAATCTTTGATCAAAACATTTTATAAACAGTAATAAATACTATATAATAATTATTATTGATAGTTATTTATAATAATTATACTTTGACACGCTTTTCAACAGTGCTTATAATATAGGTGGGAATAGTGAGGGAGGAGACTTGCCGTGGAACACCGAATTGATCGAATTAAAAAGCTACTCCATGCACAAAGCTATAAGCTAACTCCGCAACGTGAGGCGACTGTTAGAGTATTGTTAGAACGTGAAGAAGATCACTTAAGTGCTGAAGAAATTTACTTATTAGTAAAAGATAAAGCGCCTGAAATTGGTCTTGCAACCGTATATCGTACATTGGAATTATTATCGGAATTAAAAATTGTTGATAAAATTAACTTTGGTGACGGTGTTTCCAGATATGACCTTCGTAAAGAGGGCGCTGAACATTTTCATCACCATTTAGTTTGCATTGAATGTGGTTCTGTCGAAGAAATTGTTGATGACTTATTAGAGGATGTTGAAAAGATAGTAGAAAATGATTGGGGCTTTCAAGTGAAGGACCATCGATTGACCTTTCATGGGATTTGTAAGCAATGTCAAAAAGTAGCGGTAAAATCAACCTAATGAGTAACATATCTGCCTTTTTTCTGTGAAGTAACAGAAAAGGGCTTTTTTATTTGCCAACAATAAGTACTCATCTACGCTTCTCATGTCTAGCCTCAGCTTCTAAGTCAGGATGAACGTAGGGAAAAACCCCCTACTGTTCACCTGCCTATCTATTTATACGCTGCTAAACAGTCGCCTCCGCTTTTCTTTGTCTAACTCCGGCTCCTAGAAGCTGCCGTCATAAGTAATAAACACTTCTGCCCCACAGGACGTGGGGTAGTTCGATGTTGCCACAGGATGTGGCGGTCTTAGTCGAACTTCCTTAACCCCACGCGTTTTACGGTTTCTTACTTATGCGTCCGCTTCTGAACAGTCGCCTTCGCTTTTCTTTCTTATTTACAAATCTTAGAAAATAGGTTACTTTTAGGTTAGTGAACATTTAGCTCTAGTTTTCTAGTTTTTATGTATATTGTTCCAGTTTTTTGGCATATCTTTTAATAGTAGAAGCTATGGAAAAAAGGAGATATGCTAGATGAAGCGGTTAGTATGGGACACGATTAAAGTTTTTATTATATTTACAGCATGTACGTTTTTATTTTATTTTGGCTTGCGGATAATGCATGCAGAATATCAAGAGTATCATCGATATGATCCACCAGAAGGACCAGCTATAAAAGTCTATGAAACAGAAGATGACCTCATGGATCGCTTTAACCTATTTTTTCGACTAGGGGAGTAACAAGTATGCTTAAACATGCTATTAATGATTTTTTTCATTATGTACAAGTAGAGCGTGGGCTTTCAGATAATACGATAAAATCGTACCGACGTGACTTGAACCGGTACGTATACTTTCTCGAGAGCGAATTACATAAAACTGATTGGAACACTATTTCTCGCAGTGATATATTGGGGTTTTTGCGCGTATTAAAGGATGAAAATAAATCTTCATCTACTATTGCACGTACTCTTTCAACACTCCGTTTATTCCATCAATTTTTGGTACGTGATCAGCTTGTAACACAAGATCCGAGCATACATATTGAAACACCAAAAAAAGAACAAAAACTACCATCCGTATTGTCATCAAACGATGTAGAGAGACTCCTAACAGTTTATGGGCGTAAACCATTAGAAATTCGAAACAAAGCAATGATGGAGATACTATACGCTACTGGCTTACGGGTATCAGAACTTATTACATTAAAGGTTAGTGATTTACATTTAACAATGGGATTTGTCCGCTGTCTGGGAAAAGGTTCAAAGGAACGAATTGTCCCGCTTGGTGACGTGGCTAAAAGTGCAGTAGAAGATTATGTGAATAATGCTAGAAATGCACTTCTTAAGAAAAAGAGAGAAGATATTCTGTTTGTGAATCAACATGGGCGGCCATTATCAAGACAAGGGTTTTGGAAGATTTTAAAGTCAATAGCAAAAGAAAAGCAAATTGAGAAGAATATAACTCCACATACGTTACGTCATTCCTTTGCTACACATTTGCTAGAAAATGGAGCTGATCTGCGCTCTGTGCAAGAAATGCTTGGACACGCAGATATTTCTACCACACAAATATATACACACGTAACGAAAACAAGACTTAAAGACGTGTATAAAGCATTTCATCCAAGAGCATAGGATTTCTTGTAATTTTAGTTGTCTGACATCCTACAACGTTAAACAGGCAACATATATTAGTGTAATTATGGGAATATAATTATAGGAGGTATGATCATGGAAAAATTTAACCGAGTTTTTTTAATTGTTATGGACTCTGTAGGTATCGGTGAAGCTCCTGATGCAGATAAATTTAACGATAAAGGTGCAGATACATTAGGGCATATTGCTGAACATATGAACGGTCTTTACATGCCGAATATGGAAAAATTAGGATTAAGTAATATTCGTGAAATTAAAGGTATTAAACCACAAGAACATCCGTTAGCGCACTATACAAAAATGCAGGAAGCATCTAATGGTAAGGATACCATGACAGGTCATTGGGAAATTATGGGGCTGAATATTCAGCAACCATTTCGTACATTTCCAGATGGTTTTCCTGAAAAACTAATAAAAGAACTTGAGGCTAAATCTGGCCGAAAAGTTATCGGAAATAAACCTGCCTCAGGAACTGAAATAATAGAAGAGTTAGGGGAAGAACACATGGATACGGGTGCGCTAATTGTATATACTTCAGCGGATTCGGTATTACAAATCGCTGCACACGAAGAAATTATCCCAATTGAAGAGCAATATCGTATTTGCGAAATAGCACGTGAGCTTACACTGGATGAACAGTATATGGTTGGACGTGTAATTGCACGACCATTCGTTGGTGTACCAGGCGCATTTCAACGAACATCGAATCGACACGATTATGCCTTGAAACCATTTGGGCGCACCGTTATGAATGAACTAAAAGACACAAATCATGATGTTATAGCATTGGGTAAAATATCTGATATCTATGACGGAGAAGGCGTAACAGAGGCAATCCGAACTGTGGATAACGAGGATGGTATGACCAAGCTGGTAGAATCAATGGATAAAGACTTTCATGGTATAAGCTTTTTAAATCTAGTTGATTTCGATGCGAAGTTTGGACATCGCAGAGATCCTGAAGGCTATGGGAAAGCTCTAGAAGCTTACGATGCAAGACTTCCTGAAGTATTAAATAAATTAGAAAATGATGATTTATTACTAATTACTGCTGATCATGGAAATGATCCTGTTCATAGTGGTACCGATCATACACGTGAATTTGTCCCACTTATAGCTTTTCATAAAAACATAGATAAAGGCTCGAACATCACAGAACGAAAGACGTTTGCTGATATTGGAGCAACTATTGCTGATAACTTTAGTATAACAATGCCTGAACATGGAAAAAGCTTTTTATCGGATATAAAGCAAGGAGGAAGTAAAGGTGCATAAAAATAAGATACAAGAAGCTAGTGCATATATAGAAGAAAAACTATCAGCCAAGCCTAGTGTTGGATTAATTCTTGGTTCTGGCTTGGGTATTTTAGGTGACGAAATAGAAGATGCAGTTACGATAGCTTATAAGGATATTCCGCATTTTCCGGAGTCTACAGTTGCTGGTCATAAAGGGCAATTGGTCATTGGTACATTAGAGGGTAAGCAAGTTATAGCGATGCAAGGTCGCTTTCATTATTATGAAGGTTACACGATGCAGCAGGTGACATTTCCTGTCCGGGTTATGAAAGCATTAGGAATTGATTCAATTATTGTTACGAATGCTGCTGGTGGAATTAATAAGGGATTTGATCCTGGTGATTTAATGCTCATTACCGATCACATTAATAACATGGGTGATAACCCTCTACTTGGCCCTAATGATGACCAACTAGGCGTGCGTTTTCCAGATATGTCACAAGTATATAGCAGGGAGTTAATTGCCCATGCGGAATCATGTGCAAATGAGCTTGGTTTGTCGATAAGAAAGGGAGTATATATCGGAAACACTGGACCTGTATATGAAACACCTGCAGAAATTAATATGCTTCGAGTATGGGGCGGTGATGCAGTAGGAATGTCAACGGTGCCAGAAGTTATGGTAGCTGGTCACGCAGGGTTACGAGTGCTAGGCATTTCTTGTATTTCAAATATGGCTGCTGGCATACTTGACCAACCATTAACTCATGATGAGGTAATCGAAACGACTGAAAAGGTTCGGGAAAACTTTCTTCAGTTCGTAAAGAAAATAGTTAAAACATTATCTTAAAATTGATTATAAAGGTGTAGTTAACCATGAGAATGTATGATTTAATCGAAAAAAAGCGTGAAGGAAAGGAACTTTCTAAAGAAGAAATTCACTTTTTTATAGAAGGATATACAACAGGTGAAATTCCAGATTATCAAGTGAGCGCACTATTAATGGCTATTTATTTTCAGGATATGACCGAGGAAGAACGTGCTGTTCTCACTTCAGCAATCGTTAACTCCGGTGACACCATTGATCTTTCAAAAATAGAAGGAATTAAGGTGGACAAGCACTCCACTGGCGGAGTAGGTGATACGACAACACTTATTTTAGCACCACTAGTTGCATCCGTAGGGGTACCGGTTGCCAAAATGAGTGGACGAGGTCTTGGACATACTGGTGGTACTATTGACAAGTTAGAGGCTGTACCAGGATTTCATGTAGAAATCACTGGTGATGAATTTATCCAATTAGTAAATAAAAATAAAGTGGCAGTCATCGGTCAGACCGGCAATTTAACGCCTGCTGATAAAAAATTGTACAGCTTACGTGATGTTACAGCAACTGTAAACTCAATTCCCTTAATTGCAAGTTCCATCATGAGTAAAAAAATTGCTTCAGGTGCTGACGCAATTGTGTTGGATGTAAAGACCGGTGCTGGAGCATTTATGAAGGAATTAGATGACGCCAAACAACTAGCAGAAGCAATGGTTTCGATTGGTAAACGCGTTGGACGAAACACAATGGCTGTTATTTCTGATATGTCGCAACCGCTTGGTAACGCTATTGGAAATGCGCTTGAAGTAAAAGAAGCAATAGAGACATTAAAGGGTAACGGACCAAAAGATTTAACGGAATTATGTATAACACTTGGTAGTCAAATGGTGCTATTAGCCAACAAGGCTGAAACGCTTGAAGAGGCTCGTACAAAACTTGAGGAAAATATTGCGAATGGTAAAGCCTTCGAACAATTTAAAACCTTTCTGAGTGCTCAGGGCGGCGATGCTAACGTTGCCGATAAACCGGAATTATTACCACAAGCGGAATATAAAATAGAATTACCAGCAAAAAGCACCGGTACCGTATCTGAAATTATTGCAAATGAAATAGGTACTGCTGCAATGATGCTTGGTGCAGGTAGAGCTACAAAAGAATCGAAAATTGACTTAGCTGTTGGAATCGTTTTAAACAAAAAGATTGGCGATAGTGTTAAAGAAGGCGAATCGCTTCTAACTATCCATGCAAATGCTTCAACTATTGATGATGTGAAAGAAAAATTATATGAAAGTATTGCAATTACATCTGATACAGTAAAAGCACCTTCATTGATATATGACATGATAACTGATTAATGAAAACACCCAAATTTCACTGATACTGAAATTTTGGGTGTTTTTTAGATTATCCTGGTGTTATAAAAACAGAAGATATTGGAAATCCTAGAAATAAATAGAACGTTGGAGGTATCTGTTATGAGAAATTGGATTGTAATATTATGTACCGTTTTTATTGTTTATGCTGGGATATCAACCCCTATACATGCGGAGGAGGACAAATCAAATGATAAATCCGAAGCAGTGAATCTAGCACCTAATGCAAAATCTGCCATAATAATGGAACAGGATACAGGCACGACGATATATGATAAAAATGTTCATGAAAAGCTTCCACCAGCAAGTATGACTAAAATTATGACATTATTATTAATAATGGAGGCATTGGACGAAGGAAAGATTCAATTAGATGAAAAGATTCGCATTAGTGAACATGCAGCTTCAATGGGAGGATCGCAAATCTTTCTTGAAGCAGGAGAAGAAATGACGGTAAAAGATTTATTAAAAGGAGTTGCAATTGCGTCTGGTAATGATGCAAGTGTGGCACTTGCCGAACGAATTGCTGGCAGTGAGGAAGCTTTTGTTAAGAAAATGAATGAAAAGGTTAAAGAGCTCGGATTGGAAAATACAAAATTCCAAAACCCAACAGGACTTCCTGCAGAAAATCATTATTCTACTGCATATGATATGGCGGTCATTGCACAACATTTATTAAATTATGAAAAAATAACTGAATATACTTCCATCTATGAGGATTACTTGCGAAAAGGATCAGAGGATGAATTCTGGTTAGTAAATACAAATAAATTGGTTAAGTTTTATCCAGGTGTAGATGGGTTAAAAACTGGATACACAAGTGAAGCAAAATATTGTTTAACCGCTACTGCAAAGAAAAATGGGATGCGTGTTATAACAGTTGTAATGGGTGCAAAATCACCTAAAGAACGTAATTCCATCGTTTCTAATATGTTGGATTACAGTTTTCAGCATTATGAAACCACAAATCTCTTTAAAAAAGGCGAAGAGGTCGCAAATATTAACCTTTTAAAAGCGAAAAACAGTAATGTTCAAGTAGTAGCTTCTCAACCTATAAGCACCGTTCATAAAAAAGGTGAAAAGGTAAAAAAATATTCTACTTCTGTGAAATTGAAACAGTCGATTGCTCCACCATTACAAAAAGGAGAAGAAGTAGGTACGTTAATTGTTAAAAATGGTGATAAAGTATTATCGAAAACGCCATTAATTGTCGAAGAAAAAACGGAGGAGGCTAACATATTTACGTTATTTAACCGTACGTTGCAAAAGATAGCTAAATATAACTAGTTTTGTTGAATATCTTCTACTTTTGACACCTTGCAGGAATTGGGTTACAGAATAAAGAAGTTTACTATTATAACTTTTCTAGTTAGGAGGAGAATTTTTTGGGGATGAATTCTACATTTGAAGTAATTGAAGATGTTCTAATCGTACGTCTTGAGGGCGAGTTGGATCATCATGAAGCAGAGGCGTTACGAAATCAGTGGAAAAATATGATTGAAAAGAATCTGGTGAAACACGTCATTTTAAATTTACAATCTGTAACATTCATGGATAGTTCTGGATTAGGTGTTGTCTTGGGTAGATACAAGGAAGTATTACAGCTTGGAGGGGAGATGGTAGTATGTTCAATCTCTCTTCCAATAAAAAGGCTGTTTGAAATGTCTGGTTTATTTAAAATCATTCGTCTGGAAGAAGATGAGCGTAGTGCACTATTTACGTTGGGGGTGGCTTCATGAAGAATGAAATGTATGTAGAATTTTCTAGTGTTAGTGAAAATGAATCATTTGCTCGCGTGTTAGTTGCATCGTTCATAGCGCAGCTTGATCCGACAATGGATGAATTGACCGAAATTAAAACAGTTGTATCGGAAGCAGTTACCAATTCGATTATACATGGGTACAATAATGAACCTGATCATAAAATAAGCATAGAATGCAAGATGATCGACGAAGAAATTGAACTAATCATTAAAGATGATGGTATAGGAATAATTGATATTGAAGAAGCGAGACAGCCTTTATTTACTTCTAAACCTGAGCTTGAACGCTCAGGTATGGGCTTTACCATTATTGAAAACTTTATGGATTCCGTTAATGTGATTTCAACCGTTCAAGAAGGTACTACGGTTATCATGAAAAAGCAATTGACCAAAAGTAAAACGGTTTGCAAATAGGGAATGCCTATGGATGTAAATGTAAAGCATCAGAAACGGGATGAACAATTAACGGATAAGGAAGTAAAGGAATACATTCAAAAAAGCCAAAACGGTGATAAAATTGCGAGAGATATCTTAGTTGAGAGAAATGTACGGCTAGTTTGGTCGGTTGTGCAGCGATTTATTAACCGGGGGTATGATCCGGACGATCTATTTCAAATAGGCAGTATAGGCTTAATTAAATCCATCGATAAGTTTGATTTATCCTATAACGTACGCTTCTCAACATATGCAGTACCAATGATAATTGGTGAAATCCAACGTTTTATTCGGGACGATGGAAGTGTAAAGGTAAGTAGGTCACTCAAAGAAATAGGCAATAAGATCCGTAAAAAAAGAGATGAATTGACTAAAGAGCTTGGACGATCACCGACCGTTAATGAAATTGCGTATATTTTAGAAATAACACCAGAGGAAGTGGTTCAAGCTGAAGAAGCGACAAAGTCCTTACACTCAATTCATGAAACCGTTTTTGAAAACGATGGTGATCCAATTACATTATTGGATCAAATTGCAGATCAAGATACAAAATGGTTTGATAAATTAACATTACAAGAGGCTATAAGAGGATTAAATGAACGAGAGAGACTTATCGTATATTTACGGTATTACAAGGATAAAACTCAATCGGAAGTCGCCACAAGGCTTGGTATATCCCAAGTACAGGTTTCACGATTAGAGAAAAAGATTCTTGATGAAATGAAAAAAATAATGGACTAAAAACATCACTAGCGATAGTGGTGTTTTTTTGCGTTGGTAGGAAAATTTAATTTTAAGGATGTCAATATAAGTCCAATTAAAGCATTTGCCATTTTGGCTTCGTGAAGCTGAGTTTTCTAACTTTAAAATTCCGTTATAAAAAATGCAAAATAACAAAGACTAACTGAAAACAAGATTTAGGGGTGAGAAGAAGGTATGAAAATCGTCTACATTCGGATGAAAAAAAAGATAATCGTAGAAAAGTTACGAAATATAAAGCTAAAACATATTGCCTATATCTCCGCTCCTGCTGAAACAAAAAACGAACTAGAAGAAATTCCTGTATATCGTATAACGCACAAAGATAATAACATTGTTATCATCGATAGCTTCTTAATAATTGATCATCTCTCAAAAATATGGTCAGACTTAGAATTTCAAGTGATTGGTCCTCCACAATCAATTATCCGAATTGAAAAGCAAAAAAAAGAAGCTTCCGTACTAGTAGTCGCGTTTGTTTGGTTACTATTGTTTATCGGAACAGCGATGACCATCATGAATTTTCACTATGATGTTAGCATGCAAGCTGTACAGCAAAAACTACACTATTTATTAACAGGTAAACATAATGAGTTTCCTTTATGGATTCAAATACCCTATTCAATTGGTCTTGGAGTGGGAATGCTGCTGTATTTTAATCATTGGTTTAAAAAACGATTTAATGAAGAACCAAGTCCATTAGAGATAGAAATTTATAACTACCAACAAAATCTTGATCAGTATGTAACCTACCACGAAAACAAATTGAATGATAACCATGCTCCTGATAAATATTATTGAGGTCATAATCGGATTTGCTAGTGGTCTTGCAGTAGGGTCAGGATTTGTAGCGTTTCTAATGGTTTTAGGAATAATTCCTAGATTAATTCAGTTGAGTAGATCGATGAAGTTGATACACCTTTATGGACCTTGTGTTATAGCAGGATCATTATTCGGAGTCTATCTGTCTTTTACTGCAACAACATGGAATCAACCGCAAATTATATTAGCGATGTGGGGAATATTTCACGGAATATTTGTTGGGATGCTTGCAGCTGCACTGACAGAAGTGTTGAATGTATTTCCAACTTTATCCAAACGTATTGGTGTAGATAAACAATTACTGTGGCTATTAATGGCAATCGTATTTGGAAAAATTGCCGGTTCATTGTTTCAGTGGACGATTTTTGTTAAATAATTGAACTTTGGAGGGATAGAATTGTGAGTACGAAACAAGCGTTTCAATCGAAGAGCCCTATTTCGACTAATATTATGGACAACGAATCGTACATGAAAGAAAACGTTGGTATCGGGGTCTCCTTCGATTTAGGATTTCGAGAACTAATTATTATGAAGAAAAAAATTCAGTTATACTATTTGACTGGATTAGTTGATACTTCCGTAGTATTGGAAGTAATCAAAAAATTGGTTGATATTAACGATAAAGAAAGTAATACCAAAAAAATACCAGAAATTATCAAAAACCGATTAGTCCATCAACAGGTTAAAGAAATTAAGTCAATGGATGAAGCGGTGGATCAAATATTATCGGGGTTAACAGTTGTTTTTGTTGATGGTATAAAGTCTGCGTACGTGATTGATGTCCGGAATTATCCAGGTAGAACTCCTCAAGAACCTGATTCCGAACAAGTAGTGCGTGGGTCTAGAGATGGTTATACCGAGAATATTATTGAAAATACAGCACTTACAAGAAGAAGAATACGTGATGCCAGGTTGCGCAACGAGATGTTAAAGGTTGGAGAACGATCAAAAACAGATGTTTGTATCAGTTATTTAGAAGATGTTGCGGATGATGGACTCGTAAAGGTCATAAAAGAAAAAATAAAAGCAATTGAAGTTGATGGAATATCTATGGCAGATAAAGCAATAGAAGAATTCATTATTGAGCGTAAATGGAGTCCCTATCCTTTAGTACGTTTTACCGAAAGGCCAGACATTGCGTCAAATCATTTGCTCGAAGGTCATGTATTGATTACGGTTGATACCTCGCCGAGTGTTATCATAATGCCAACGACTTATTTTCATCATTTACAGCATGCAGAAGAATATAGAAATGCGCCATCAGTCGGTACGTTTATTCGTTGGTCAAGATTTATTGCAGTATTAATGTCAATATTTTTATTACCACTTTGGTTGCTATTTGTAATGGAACCATCGTTACTACCAAAACAACTTTCCTTCATCGGTCTAAATGAAGAAGGCAATATTCCGGTGTTTGTTCAAATAATACTTGGTGATATTGGAATAGAATTTTTACGAATGGCAGCAATTCATACACCCACACCGTTATCAACCGCTATGGGGCTAATTGCAGCCGTATTAATCGGGCAAATAGCAATTGATGTTGGGATGTTAAGCCCAGAAGTTATTTTATACATTTCAATTAGTGCGATAGGTACTTATGTAACACCTAGTTATGAACTTAGTCAAGCAAATAAATTAGCACGTATGTTGTTGGTAATACTTACTGCAAGTTTTGGAGTGCCTGGGTTTACCATTGGAGCCACTGCTTACGTATTATTTTTAATTAGTTTAAAATCAATACGGACCCCATATATGTGGCCGCTATTACCATTTAACCCTAAGGCAATGATGCAAATTTTATTTCGTGTTCCAGTCCCGCTCTCAAATGATCGCCCAAGTATTGTTCACCCAAAAAATAATTATCGACAACCCCCGAGAAAAAACGAACTTAGGTAAATTAAATGAGGATGCCCTACTAAGAATCGTTTCCTCTCATCTGCAATACACACAATATGTTGCTATTGATTAGGGAGCACGAGCTCTTTTGGACATCCTCATTTTTTTATTTGTCATTTTTAAAAAACATTGTTGCTTTTGGCAGGAAATAAGTAAACTGCGAAAGTGGTAGGTTGAGCTACCGCTACAAAATACACTACGCTTTCCGGGCGCTTGCGCTGAGCCTCCCAGTGAGAACTGTAAACTAAACATTCTACGTCAAGGACACTGCTTGGTGTCGGACTGAGAATGCTTTATTTCCCTTTTTCACCTTTATTTTGAGGATTAACGGACACACGATTCCTTATTCAGCTAAAAAACATGATTTTCAACTGTTTTTACCCAAATAAGGAATCCTGAGTCCGATAACAACCGCATTTACCCTTATTTTACCCAGATTAGGCATCGTGTGTCCGTTAACTCCGCTAGCTGACATCCTGCATGCAACTTTCCAGTACGATCGAAATTGTTACTTGACTAGCCTTGCCCAAAGCGGAAATCAACGTTGTTGTTCCCATAAGCATGAATTTTCATTAGTTCGCATTACTTCAACTCTGAAAGTGCATAACAACAAAATTTACTAATTGATTCTTACGTTTAGATAAATTATACAGTGTACTTAAAATAATAATTAGTTGAATAAATTTAGTAAAGTGATAATATAAGGATTGTGTTAAATTCAATTCATTTTGATTAAAAGGAGATATACTAATGGCTAAAAAAGGATATATATTAATGGAAAACGGAAATAAAATCGAATTTGAACTTTTTCCTAATGAAGCACCTGGAACAGTAGAAAATTTTGAAAAACTTGCAAATGAAAACTTTTACGATGGTTTAACATTTCACCGAGTAATTGATGGATTTGTAAGCCAAGGTGGTTGTCCACAAGGAAATGGAACAGGTTCTGCTGGATATACAATTAAGTGTGAAACGGAAGGGAACCCTCATAAACATGTGGAAGGATCTTTATCAATGGCCCATGCAGGTAAAGATACTGGTAGTTGTCAATTCTTTATCGTTCATGAAGCACAACCACATCTTAATGGCGTACACACTGTCTTCGGACAAGTTATATCCGGTATTGAACATGCAAAGGCGATGAACAATGGGGATGTCATGAAAGAATTAAAGGTAGTTAACGATTAATTTATTATATAATCATGACAATTTAGTAATTTAGTAGTATGATTTATATTAAATTAGTAAAAGATAGTAGAATGAAGACAGTTGACAAAAAGTTCAGAGTAAGGCATAACTATATATACACTCTAGTGTAGGTAAATGGTTTTAAATATAGATAACCTCATCTAAGTAGATTAGTTGACGGAAAATCGTTTTGCTTACCGTGGTAGCAACGTTACATTCATAATGAGGGGTATTTATGTTAATTCGGTTTAAGAAAAACTTAGAAAAAATTGCAATGGGATTACTTTCCTTTATGCCAGAAGAAAAGGAAGTAAAAAAATTGCAGCAAACCATAAAAGAATATGAAACTAATCCAGATTGGCATCTATACCTATGGAAAGACGAAGATATTATAGGTGCGATTGGTGTTCGAATCGAGGATGACATTAACGCAGTGATTCAACATATTTCTGTGAATCCTTCACATCGAAGCATGGGTATTGGTAAAAAGATGGTAAACGAAGTAAATAAGGTTTATCAAGATAAGTATGCCGTTTGTGCAGACGACTTAACACAGCAGTTTTATAATAAATGTGATGAGGCTATAAACGAGGATGAATAAGCCAAAAAGCCAGCCCAATTAAAAAGGGTTGGCTTTTTGGTATAATAATAATAAGTTATTGTTAGTTGACTTGCCTTAATAAAACTACATCCATGCAGCTCCCACAATAATGAGAAGAATGAACAACACAACGATTAACGCAAAGCCATTGCCACCGCCATAGTTACCACTCATAATAAAACTTCCTCCTTTTTGTAAATGTTTCTTATAACATTTATCTTACGTTAATAACGTATGTTGACATACGTTACTGTGTATAGGCGAATATGACAATAATCAATTAAAAATTTTTTTGGAGAGGAAGAATGGGCTGTGAATCAAGCATATCATGTTAAATTAGATGGGTTTGAAGGACCGCTTGATTTATTACTTCATTTAATAAAGCAATACGAAGTGGATATTTATGATATACCAGTTGCTACGATAACAGAACAATATATGCAATATATACATACCTTGCAACGATTAGAGTTAAATATTGCAAGTGAATATCTCGTGATGGCAGCAACGTTAATAGCGTTAAAAAGTCAAATGCTACTTCCGATTGAACAAATAGATGAAGATGACGATGAATATATAGAGGATCCCCGAGCGGAACTAATGAACCGTTTGATTGAATACAGAAAATATAAAGAAGCTGCAGAATCACTTAAACAAAAGGAAACAGAGTCCAATGAGATTTACACACGAGAACCGGTTATTTTTGACCATATTGATAGCAGCCAACCGATGCTGAATACGGATACTTCTATATATGACATGTTATCAGCGCTTAATAAATTGTTCGAACGTAAAAAATGGACTGAACCTTTGGATACTAAAATTAAAAAAGTGGAAATTCCAATAGAACAACGAATGGACGAGGTAATAACAGTTGTAAAACACGCTACAGAAGGTATATCCTTTTATGATCTTTTCGTTTATCAATCACGATCGCATATTGTTGTTACGTTTATAGCAATATTGGAGTTAATGAAGGCGAAAAAGATTTATTGTGAACAGAAAACTCATCTGGATTTATTACAGGTATATTATATGGAGGAACAATAGTGGAGAAAGAACATAAGGCTATAGTAGAAGGCTTATTATTTGCAAGTGGTGATACAGGTATAACTGTTTCACAACTAGCAAAGATTATGGAGGTTAATCAAGCAACAATAGAATACTTAGTAGAAGAGTTAAAATTTGACTACGAACGTACTGATCGTGGCATTATGATACTGCAATCTCAAAACGCGTTACACCTTACAACAAAACCAGAACACAGTCAGTATTTCCAGCGTTTGTTTGAAAATCCGAAGATGAGTAAAATGTCTCAAGCAGCATTAGAGACGCTTGCAATAATTGCTTATCAACAACCAATTACACGGACGGAAATTGAAGAAATCCGTGGAGTAAAAAGTGATCGACCTGTACAAACATTGCTAGCGAGGTCACTAATTGAAGAAGCTGGTAGAAAAGAAAGCATTGGTAGACCTGTATTGTTTATTACGAGTAAAGAATTTCTGACTTATTTTGGGCTTTCTTCAATAGAAGAATTGCCACCATTGCCCGAAAATGTAAATGAAGGTGACTTAGATCAAGAAGCAGATTTATTTTTTGAGAAATTTAATGAGGGTATCTAACTAATAAGTTCGATGACTGGTTGAACAGCCAGTGATTGGGCTTTTTTTAATAGCAAAGAAAGTATAAACGAAACGCTGTCTAGCTCCAGCGCCTAGACACTCGAGACATAAGCAGTCCACTTCCGTGTGGTAAAACCCCCACACTGCAGTGTTCTGCTTATGCTAGTCGTGTCTTTCGAGGCGCTTGCGCTTTTCTTTTATAAAGTAATCATATCAAGTGTGGCCAAGCATAGACTATAAGGAATAAAGAAAAGCGAGTCGACTTACGAAGTGACTGAACAAGATAAGATTGCGGGAGGAACCCTAATATGCGAATGGCAATTATCTCTTATTTTATAATAGGGTTGATACTATTATTTCCACTACATGGAATGGCAAAGCCTGGTGTATCAGCAACTAATGCGGTAATGATGAATGAGCAAACCGGTGAAGTTTTATACAATAAAAATGCTCATGAAAAGGCGGAGATAGCCTCCATTACGAAGATTATGACTGCCATCATTGCTATTGAATCAGGTAAAATGAATGAAATGGTAACGGCAAGCAAGCGCGCAGTATATACGGAAGGATCATCGATCTATTTAGAACAAGGTGAAAAAATGAAACTAAAAGATTTAGTTTATGGCCTGATGCTACGCTCAGGAAATGATGCTGCTGTTGCAATTAGTGAACATGTTGGTGGAAGTGTTGAAGGATTTGTCTACTTAATGAATCGGAAGGCACGTTGGATAGGTATGACAAATACAAATTTCGAAAATCCAAGTGGACTTGATGGTGAAGAGCATTATTCGACGGCCTATGATATGGCACTGTTAATGCAATATGCAATGGATAACAAGGTATTTCAAAAAATTACGAAGACCGAAATGTATAAATCTGATTCTAGAGACTACGCATGGAAAAACAAAAATAAACTTCTAACAACTTACTATGAGTACTGCACTGGTGGGAAAACTGGCTATACCAAAAGTGCGGGTAGAACATTAGTATCTACTGCGACTAAAAATGGAGTCGATCTTATTGTTGTAACATTACGTGATCCAAATGATTGGATTGATCATATAAATCTATATGAGTGGGGATTCAAAAATGCAGACGAGCCCACGTTTCAACTAAATAGTGATCCAAAAGGAAACAAAAGTTTCTTAGATAATTTTGAACATATTTATCGCCAGATAGTAGGAATCGATGTAAATGGTTAATCTTATTTGGGCATGTATGGCAATGATCGGAATTATCTACGCCATGTTTAACGGTACCATGGATGAAGTGAATAAAGCACTTTTTGAAAGTGCAAATAATGCTGTTACACTGTCAATCGGTTTAATCAGTGTATTAGTATTCTGGCTAGGTATGATGAAAGTAGCCGAGGCGGCAGGTATTTTGAAATTTTTAATCAGGCTTTTTAGACCTGTTGTAGAAAAACTGTTTCCGGAAATTCCAAGAGACCATCCTGCCATGGGTTACATTCTTTCTAATATAGTGGCCAATATGTTCGGTCTAGGAAATGCGGCAACTCCAATGGGATTAAAGGCAATGGAGCAGATGAAAGAGTTAAGTGGAACAAATACTGCTTCTAGATCAATGATAACTTTTTTAGCAATTAACACGTCAAGTTTGACATTAATTCCTACAACAGTAATTGCTATTAGAATGCAGTATGATTCTGCTTCCCCAACCGAAATAGTAGGAACGACAATTATAGCAACGATCATTTCAACCGTAAGTGCACTTATTATTGATCGATATTTTTATTATAAGAGCGTGAGGAGCGACCCGAAATGAGTATGATAACCACAATCAGTGCATGGCTAATTCCTTGTTTTATATTAATTATTTTATTAACTGCCACGTTTAAAAAAATACCGACGTACGAAACTTTTGTTGAAGGAGGTAAAGAAGGTGTCAAACTGGCATTTTCTCTACTTCCTTTTTTGGTAGGGATGATTGTTTCAATTGCAATATTACAGGCTTCAGGTGCCATGTCTGCATTTATTCATTTAATTAGTCCGATACTCACCTTTATTGGTGTGCCTGCTGAAATTATTCCATTGGCGTTAGTTCGACCTATATCTGGTACTGCTGCTTTAGGTATGACTACAGATATAATTGAAACATTTGGTCCAGACTCATTTTTAGGGCGATTGGCTTCTACCATGCAAGGTAGTACTGATACCACGCTCTATATATTGACTGTTTATTTTGGAGCTGTCGGGATTAAAAAAATGCGATATGCACTAAAGGTTGGACTATTGGCCGATTTAATTGGTATAATAGCGTCAATCATTATTGTAACAATTGTTTTTGGATAAAATAGAAGTAGAACGTGGCGTTAGCATTATGTTAACGCTCTTGTTATGTTTAGAGGATAGGATGGCTGTTTAGAAAATGGCACAATAAATATAAAATCGAGTACTCAGGATCCAGACTCAGAAGGTGCTATTTCACGTGAATTACATTTTTTTAGTGGACCAAGTATGGTAGTCAGGATAGAAATCAACATAACAGTTAAGTTACAGTTTATATTAATTTTGAAGGTTAAGAGGAACAAAGTTTACAAAAAGAGCTTAAGACTATAAAAAGGAACATGGTGATGATATGACAATGGAACGATTACAAAAGATTATTGCGCAAAGTGGAGTAACATCTAGGCGGAAGGCTGAACAATTGATTTTAGATGGTAAAGTCAAGGTTAATAATAAGACTGTTACCGAACTGGGTTCAAAAGCTTCTCCCACTGACCAAATAGAAGTAGAAGGCGTGCCTTTAACAAAGGAAGTACCCGTATACTATATGTTATATAAACCAAGAGGGGTTATATCAAGTTTAAAAGATGAAAAAAACAGAAAGATAGTCACTGACTTTCTAGAGGATGTCCCGGAACGAGTATTTCCAATTGGGCGACTAGATTATAATACATCCGGTATTCTGCTATTAACAAATGATGGTGAATTCGCAAATCTTTTAATGCATCCAAAGCACGAGGTGAACAAAGTGTACGTGGCGAAAGTAACCGGAATCCCTGAAAAAAGTGAACTTAACGTTCTGCGAAAAGGTGTAAAAGTGGATGATGACTTATTACGTGTGGTAGGTTATAAAATACTTTCTACTGATAAAAGCAAAAAGTCCTCGATTATCGAATTAACACTAAATGAAGGGAAAAATAGACATATTAGACGAATGATGGAACAAATCGGATTTCCAGTTCAAAAATTAAAGCGTGAAAGATATGGATTGCTAACCTTACAGGGACTTCAACCAGGAGATGCAAGACCGTTAACACCACATGAGGTGAAGCAAATGCGACATATGGCAAGTGAAATTGTTAAATAATAGTCAAATTTGACAGACTTTGCACATGGTATAATGGCATGGGAGTGAGATTCGTGAATGTAGATCAAATTAAAGCAAACAAAAAACAAAAAAAACGTAATCGCCTAATCTTTCGTACAATTGTTTTACTTATACTATTGGCCGCTGTATTATATGCACTTATTTCTAATTTAACAAAAGATACGACTAAAATTGATGTCGGTTCAAATATAGCTGAATTCGATTTCACACTGGAGCAAATAAATGAAAATAACGAAAAAGAAACGATTCAATTAACTGATCTAAAAGGAAAAGGTATCATGTTAAATTTCTGGGCAACGTACTGTAAACCGTGTGAAGCAGAAATGCCTTATATGCAAAAACTGTACCCAGAGTATAAAGAAAAAGGCGTTGAAATCGTTGCTGTGAATTTAGATGCAACGAAGCTTGTTGTTGATCGTTTTATCGATCAGTATGACCTAACGTTCCCAGTTCCATATGATAAAACTGGTCAGGTTATGGAATTGTATGATATCGGTCCAATACCTAGTACATTTTTTATTAACCCTGAGGGAGAAGTAGTCGAGATTGTAGAAGGTGCACTGACACTGGATAGTTTAGAAGGGTACTTAAAACAAATTCAGCCCGAATAATTATTGTAAACACTACCGATGTGAGGGATTCAGATGAATAATATTAAATGCGAATGCGGGCATGTAAATCCAGAGGGTACTGTTCTATGTGAAGCTTGTGGTAAACCAATCGAGGGAAATCAGCACATAGATGGTAATGATAAAACAAAGCTTTTAAACATGCGGTATGATGGAAGTGCGCGTCGCTCGCAAACGTATAAGAAATCCATTGTAGATAAGATATGGAATTTTTTCTCTTCAGTAAAGATAGGGGTATGGTTGATTGTTCTAGCGTTAGTAGCTTCTGCTCTTGGAACGATTTTTCCACAAGAACAATTTATTCCGGCTAATGCCGAATCGAGAGACCCCGCAGTATACTATGAAGCTACTTATGGACTTATTGGACAACTCTACTACCAATTAGGCTTTTATGATTTATATGGCTCATGGTGGTACATGCTATTAATTGCGTTAATTGGAATTTCGCTAGTGATTTGTAGTATCGATCGCTTTGTCCCACTTTACAAGGCTTTAAAAAATCAAAAAGCAAAACGACATAAAACATTTTTAAGCCGCCAGCGTTTATACAGTGAATCGGACCACGTATCTGATGATGATAAACAAGCAATTATCGATTCATTAAAAAAACAACGTTACAAGGTTCGTGACGAAGAAGGTCACATTCTAGCTGAAAAAGGCAGATTTTCTAGATGGGGTCCTTATGTAAATCACATAGGATTAATTATTGTATTGATTGCAGCTATTCTGCGTATGACAACACCAATGTACATAGATGAGTATATGTGGATTCGTGAGGGAGAACGTCAAGTAATTCCGGGAACCCATGGTGAATATTATGCGAAAAATAAAGATTTTATTCTAGAAACCTATGATAAAGATAACGAACGTTTTGAAGAAGCTATTAAAAAAGAAGGTGTAGTAGCAAAAAACTTTGAAACGGAATTAGTTATTTATAAAGAAAAAGAAGGATCCGTAACGGGTGCTGAACCGAAATTAGAAAAAATTAAAGAAGATAGTATTCGATTAAACCATCCATTAAAGTTCGATGGCTATACATTATACCAAGCTGGTTATCAAAAAAATGAATTTACTAGTATGTCATTTAAAATTCATGAAACGGATGACCAAGATGAGACTGCTTTAGGTTCATTTACGATCGATTTAACCTCACCAGAATCAGAATACAAGTTGGATAATGGATTTCGAGTAGTGATCGATCAATATTATCCAGAGTATTATTTGGACAATGGTGAACCTAGATCTAAATCTAAATTTCCAAGAAATCCAGCATTTGTTTTCTTTGTATACCCTCCAGGTAGTGATGAACCTGAAATTAGTTTTGTTGGGATAAGAAAGAATATTGATGCAACTGGAGAGAATGATTATAAACTAGGTTTAACGGACTTCGAAATGCGTGATGTCAGTGGAATTACAGTGCGTAGAGACTATACATTACCTTTCTTTATAGTTGGCGCTGTGATCTTTATGATTGGTGTTATTCAAGGAATGTACTGGCAACATCGAAGAATATGGATTCATCCGAAACAAGGTAAATTATTAATGGCAGCACATACAAATAAAAATTGGCATGGGATGAAAAAAGATATTGAGCAAGCAATAGAGAATACGGACGTGAAAATGGTTCGCGACCAGCAAGAGTTACCAGATTAATGCCATTAGGTTCAAAGGAGGAGTTTCATGGATACACTACTTAATATTAGTAGTACAATGTTATATACAGCTTTTTTCTTGTACTTACTTGCAACGTTTTTCTTTGGTGCAACTATTCGTGATAAGCGAAGTACAAGTAAAAAGGGGAAAGCTGGAACAATTGGTATTACGATAACAATTATTGGTTTTTTAGCACAAATTGTTTATTTTATCACCAGGTGGATGGCAAGTGGACATGCTCCAGTAAGTAATTTATTTGAGTTTGTTACGTTTTTTGGAATGGCTATGGTCTTTGCGTTTATTATTTTATACTTTATTTATAAAGTGAGCGTTTTAGGACTATTCGCTTTACCAATTGCGTTAATCGTAATTGCATATGCTAGTATGTTTCCAACTGAGATTTCACCTTTGGTTCCATCACTTCAAAGCCATTGGTTATATATACATGTGACAACGGTCTCTTTAGGTGAGGCAATTTTATCAATAAGTTTTGTTGTGGGTCTTATTTACTTGATCCGGACAATCGATCAATCCAAAAGTAGTAAGCGTACTGCATGGTTAGAAGTTGTGTTATTTTCTTTACTTATTTTTGTTGGATTTAGTTTAATCAGTGTGATCTTTAATGTAGCAGGATATAGTGCACAGTTTGAGTACACGACGAATAATACTGCGACAACAACTGAATACCAATTACCAGCAATTGTTGCCCCGTATGAAGGGGAACTACTTACTGATGGAGTTATGCAACCATGGTTTGAGGCTCCTTCCTGGATGCATGGTGTAGATGCAGGGCGTAAATTTAATACATTAATCTGGTCGGTGGTTGTTGGGTTAATCCTTTATGGGATCTTAAGATTAATATTACGTAAACGTATTGGAGCTGCGATACAACCAGCACTTAAAAAAGCAAAACCAGAATTACTCGACGAAATTTCTTATCGTGCAGTAGCAATTGGTTTTCCAGTATTCACACTTGGTGGATTAATTTTTGCATCTATTTGGGCACAAATTGCCTGGGATAGATTTTGGGGTTGGGACCCGAAGGAAGTTTGGGCATTGATTACTTGGTTCTTTTATGCTGCTTTCTTACATTTACGACTCTCAAGAGGTTGGCATGGTGAAAAATCGGCTTGGTTAGCAGTTGGTGGCTTTGCCATTATTATGTTTAACTTAATAGCGGTTAACCTCGTGTTAGCAGGACTTCATTCGTACGCATAAATCGGTTGAAAACAGGGCATTGTTATTCGAAAGGATGAATAATGCCTTGTTTTTCCATATACAGTGTTATACTTTGACTAAAGGGATTTATTGAGGAGGATATGACATGGAGGAAAGTACAAAAGTATTAGTGGTTGATGATGAGGATAGAATTCGCCATCTAATTAAACTGTATTTAGAACGTGAAGATTTTGAGGTAGAAGAGGCGGATAATGGGACTACCGCTTTAGAAATGGCTTTAGAAAAGGATTATGATGTCATTTTATTAGATATCATGATGCCTGGAATGGATGGTATAGAAGTATGCCAAGAGTTGAGAAAAGAAAAACAAACTCCAGTTATTATGTTGACGGCTAAAGGTGAAGAAGCAAACCGTGTACAAGGATTCGAAGTTGGTACGGACGATTATATCGTAAAACCTTTTAGTCCACGCGAAGTAGTTTTAAGAGTGAAAGCAATATTACGAAGATCATCACAATCAAAATTTAAGGAAAGTGATGGAGCTCCTAAAGATATGCTCATTTTCCCTCATCTTTCAATTAACCATGATGCACATCGTGTACTTGCAGATGGTAAGGAAGTTAGTTTGACACCAAAAGAATATGAATTGTTATGCTTTCTTGCAAAGGCTCCGGATAAAGTATTTAATCGTGAGCACTTATTAAAAGAAGTTTGGCAATACGAGTTTTTCGGTGATTTACGAACGGTTGATACACATGTGAAACGTTTACGAGAAAAATTAAATAATGTATCTAGCGAAGCATCAAAAATGATTGTTACGGTATGGGGAGTTGGATACAAATTCGAGGTAGATGATAAGTAATGTTTTGGCGAAGTGTAGTAGGGAAACTGGCAGTAACTATTCTATTGCTAGTTTCTTTTGTATTATTTATATTAACCATTTTCTTACTGGAATTTTTTGAAAACTTTCATGTAGAAGAAGCTGAGGAAGATCTGCTTCAAACCGCAAAGAAAGTGTCGGTAATGGTTCAACATTATCAGAACGATAAATTAATTTTTGAAACAACAGAGCATATAAAAGATGGGTCTAGTCGAGTTGCTATTCTTTTTGACGACGGATCACTTTGGGTCTCAAAAAGTAGCAATAAAGACTTGCCAGCGTTTGATCCATTATGGATAAAAAAGTACGACATGCTTGAATTAGCTGTATCGCAAAATCGAGAAGTAAAAAAACAAATTATGCTTCCAAAAAGTGAAAGCAAAATAATGGTTGTTGGAACACCAGTCGGTAATGGAAATGGGGATGGCACCGTATTTGTTTATCAATCATTAGATGTGGTGGATAAGACTAAAGCAGAAACTACACAAATTATCTTTGTAGCTGCAGGTATTGCAATCATACTAACTACTATTTTCGCTTTCTTTCTATCCACAAGAATAACATCTCCATTAATTAAAATGCGTGAGGCTGCATTTGATTTAACAAGAGGAGAATTCAATACGAAAGTGCCTATTCTAACGCATGATGAAATTGGAGAATTGGCAATGGCTTTTAATCGTATGGGTCGCCAATTAAAGTTCCACATCAATGCGCTAAGACAAGAAAAAGAACAACTTTCAAGCATTGTTAGTTCGATGGCAGATGGAGTAATTACATTAAATCGTAATGGTGAAATGATAGTAACGAATCCACCTGCAAAACAATTCATTGAAAGCTGGTATTACGAAAATAGTAAGCAACTCATAGATACTGATAACCAGTTACCTGATGAACTAAATAGTATTTTACAAGAAGTAATCAATAGTGAAGAGGCTGCAGTCCACGAAATTAGTTTGCAGGGGAGAAACTGGGTAATGATTATGACACCATTATATGACCAAATGTATGTTAGAGGAGCAGTTGCAGTTATTCGTGATATGACAGATGAGCGACGTTTAGACAAACTTAGGAAAGATTTTATTGCGAATGTCTCTCACGAATTACGTACACCAATTTCTATGTTACAGGGATACAGTGAAGCAATCGTAGACAATGTAGCAGAGTCCAAAGAGGATAAAAATGATTTGGCTAAAATTATTCACGAAGAATCGCTACGTATGGGACGTTTGGTAAATGAATTACTAGACCTTGCTAGAATGGAAGCAGGTCATATTCAACTTAACATTGAAAAAATAGACGCAAATACGTATATTAACCGAATCATTAAAAAGTTTAATGGTGTTGCCCAAGACAGAAAAATCGACTTACAGTTAGAAACTGTTAATATTAGTTCCACTATTATGATTGATCCAGATCGAATGGAACAGGTATTTACTAATCTAATCGATAATGCGATTCGTCATACAAATGAACGAGGTTATGTAAAGGTGATGGCTAAAATAATAGATGATGATCTGGTCGTATCTATTGAAGATAGTGGAAGTGGTATTCCAGAAGAAGATATACCATTTGTTTTTGAACGATTTTATAAGGCAGATAAATCGAGAACGAGGAGTAAGCAGAAAAAAGGAACTGGTTTAGGATTAGCAATTGCTAAGAATATTGTCGATGCACATCAGGGAACAATTTCAGTAAAAAGTAAGCTTAATGAAGGAACGACATTTACTTTCAAAATACCTGTAAAATCGTCATAAAAACAATTGCTTATTGCATGACAGTTTGATAGGATTAAAGATGTAATTTAATTGAATACAAATGGAGAAAAATGGCGCATACGCTTAATAGGGAATCTAGTGAAAAACTAGAACTGTCCTCGCAACTGTAAGTGATGTACGAAATAAGCAGATCCACTGTATGAATTCATATGGGAAGGGCTTAGAGTAGATTGATATCACAAGTCAGTAGACCTGCCTTTTTCTTATGTTTCAATGCTTCGAGGATAAAAGCGATTGAGATAACCGAAAAGTAGTATGAATGTATATGAATTCGATTGTCTTATTAAAGCTAACTCTTTCCGAAGAGTTAGCTTTTTTGCCTATTTTGGCATTTAAATATTTTAGACATTAGTATATTGCGTCTTTTGATTCGCAAGCACTTTTTTATGTACATTACCTATGAGTAACGGATATCAAACGCCTAAATCTTCACAATAACATTATTTGGAGGGTTAAAGATGGGGAAATTTAAGTTATTAGTAGTTTCATTTATGTTAGTAATTGGAGTTCTAGCGGGGTGTAGCGCTGATAGTGAGAATGATCAAAAATCAAATACATCAAATCAGCAAACAGAATCAACCGAAAATGCTGCTTCTGAAAATGAACAGAAGGAAGAAATCGTAACCATTTCTATAACTAAAAATAAAGGTGCAGAAACAGTTACAGAAAAAGAAATCGAAATTGAAGATGGAGCAATTTTGATGGATGTAATGAAGGAAAACTTTGAGATAGTAGAGAAGGATGGATTTATCACGTCGGTTGAAGGAATTAAAGCTAATGAAAGCGAAAAAATGTTCTGGAGTATATCTGTTAATGGTGAAACAGCGATGAAAGGTGCTAACGAATTAAAATTAGCGCCTGGTGATACGGTTAGTTTTGATTTGCAAGCTTGGGAATGATAAATAATGAACCCATATAAATTAACATTACTTGCTTTATTAGCAGCACTTGCAGTAGTTGGGAGGTATGCTTTCTCTTTTATTCCAAATGTCCAGCCAGTTACTGCAATAATTATTATTTGTGGACTATTCCTTGGGCCAGTAGCTGCTATGACGTTGGCTTTTTTAACGACGTTTTTGACTAATTTGATTTTAGGAATGGGGATCTGGACGGTTTGGCAAATAGTAGCTTGGGCAATCATTGGATTGATAAGCGGATTAATCGGTAAGTATAGAAGGAAGCATTCAATCGTATTACTTACAGTCTTTGCTGTATTTTGTGGTTATTTTTATGGTTTTGTTATTTCGCTAGCTACATATACGGTAGCAGGAGAATTTATACCTTATTATTTAGCAGGTCTATCATTTGATACGGCACATGCGGTTGGAAACGGAATATTTATGGTTTTACTTTATCCGACCATTTCTTTTCTATTTAAAAAATATGCATATGAACGATTTTCGATTCAAAATACCAACTAAAATACGGTTGGTATTTTTTTCATTGATATGAGAATATAAAACTATAGATAAAAGAATTTGCATAAAAAAGTCATTTAAAATATTAAGAATGTATAATCTGATTTTTTATGAGTATTCAACAAAGAAAAGATAAAGTATCAGATAGATCCGCAGTCGAAGTAAATTGCGAACTAGTGAAAATTATGCTTATGTAACAGCAACGTTGATTTCCGCTGGCGGCAAGGCTAGTGAAGTAACATTTTCGACCGTACTGAAAAGATTGCATGCAGGATGTCAGCTAGCGGACACACGATCCCTTATTTGGTTAAAATAAGGGTAAATGCGGTTGTTATCGGACTCAGGATTTCTTATTTGAATAAAAACAGGTGAAAATCATGTTTTTTAGCTGAATAAGGCATCGTGTGTCCGATAATCCTCGAAATAAAGGTAAAAAAGGTAAATAAGGAATCCTCAGTCCGATACCCTTGACGTACTATTGCTAGCCCCCTGCTTAGTTCGCAGTCTACCTATAAATAAACCTAGTTACTTCTAGGTTTTTCTCATATTTGTCCGTATAGTAATAGTAGCTGTAACTTTTTAGCCCAAATAACGACTAATTTGTTGAACGGAGAATCATTATGAAAGATATTTTTGGAAAATTATATGATAGCTATCATCATGACTTGTATAAGTTTGTTTTTTACATGGTTAAAGATAAACAGCTTACGGAAGATTTAGTTCAAGAAATTTATATTAAAGTAATGAAATCATATAAAAATTTCCGAGGCGAAAGTAGTGAAAAGACATGGCTATTTTCAATTGCAAGACATATCACAATAGATTACTTTCGTGCCCAAAAACGAAAACAAAAACGTATCTATGATTTTTTTGATTGGTCAAATAAAGGGCAGTTGTTACCAGATAACCATCCGTTACCAGATGAAATTGCTGAACGAAATGAAGAAATACAGACCATATACAATTATTTAGATTGCTGTACTCCGGATCAAAAAAGTATTATTATTTTGCGATATATACAATCTTTTTCTGTTAAGGAAACTGCAGAAATTTTAGGATTTAGTGAAAGTAAAGTAAAAACTACGCAGCATCGAGGGTTAAACGTACTAAAGGAGCTAATTAGTAAAAATGATCAAAAAGGGGGGATGCATGATGACGTCACATAAACATCAAGAGGATCACTTAAAAAAGGCATTGAAAAACATGCCTGACGTGGATCATTTAACTGATAAAGATGAATTATATCAGCGCATCTCAACCAAAATGTACAAGACAAAAAAGAAACGAAGAAATTGGGTATTCCTTCCCGCCGTCAGTACTGTTTTTATTGGTTTTATAATGTTTGTTGTAATAATGAACAGTAATGGTAATTTTACGGTGCAAAATGATCAATTGAAAGAGCAAGCTAGCTTTGAATCAGCAGCAATAGATGAGTCAGCTAATGATCAGGCAAAAACAATGCAAAAGAATGAATTAAGCGTTGTGAGAGACCATAATGAACTTATCGTTCAAGCAATAAGTGACGATGAAAGGATTATACTTGGAAAAATATTTGATACCAAAGCAGATTATGTTATTCCTGTGTCATTTGTTCTTCCAAATGATCAGGCGAAAAATTCTATTAAGGAACAAATTCAAACGCTAACAAATGATTTATCTACCATGTTTCATGGAAACCAGTACAGATTCAGAATTGATGAAGAAAATGTATACAGAAGTGGTCAGATACCTCCACTTCAAAAAACTAGTTACAAATTGTATAGGCATCCAGATAATCAAATCGAAATGTTAGTGCCAAGTGCTGAGAAAGGTGACCAAACTATAGTAGATGCCTTAAAAGAAATGAAAAATAATGAGGAAATTTCATATATTTACCCAACAATTCCTTCAAATGTTTCTTTCACGATAGAAAAAAACGAGAAAAATTTACACATCTATTTTGATGAAAGTTCATCCATTGAAAATAGTAAGCAGTATCAGACAATGATAGAGGCAATGTTATCAACTGCAAAAAGTTATGGTTATACAAAAGTTATGTTTAAGAATCTGCATGTTGATCGAATTGGAATATACAATCTCAGTGAGCCAATACAAGTTCCAAAGGCGATTAACCCGATTAGAAATTTAAATTAATTCTGTTCGTGCAGTTGACTTTCTAGTAAGCAATAACTAGTATTAAATTAATTAAAATGTTATACAGTGGGAATGATGCAGGATGGATCAGGCAAAGGTAGTTGATTCTCTATCTAGCAAAATGAAATTAATTAGAGTGGAATATGATTATACACAAGATCAGATGGCTACTGTACTTGGTATATCTAAAAAAACACTTGTACAAATAGAAAAAAATAGAATAAAAGCAAACTGGACGACGATTGTTGCACTCTGTGCGCTGTTTCAAGAAAGTGAAATAATTAAAGGCGTAATCGGAGAAGATGTAATAAAATGCATTGAAGTCCTTGCGCATTAGTATTAATAAATCTGGTCTTTTAAATAAAACAGAGGACAAGATTATACATCTTCATATTTTAAAGGATCCCCATCGAACCTATTTTCGGACACTTTAATAGAATCGGTAGGGCACCCTTCATAGGCGTCGATCATATCCTCTTCTAATATTTCTGGGATTGAAGTATTTCCCTTGTTGTTATCTATTACCGCGTATGCTAGTCCTTCATCATCATAATCATAGATATCTGGTGCTGCAGCTCCACATGCGCCGCATGCAATACATGTTTCTATATCAACTATTGTATATTTAGGCATTAGCTTCCTCCTATTGCTCGCACTACTTCCATTGTAAAGCTGAACAAATGACAATTCAACTTAATATCAATCATTTTATAATAGGGGTTCCGTTATGTTACTTGAAGGAATTATTTTAACATGTAGTTTACAATTAGAACAAAACAGAACGAATTCAGCAGTCTATCATTTAATAACTGGTAAAAAATCGATACAGACCGTCCAAGATGCTCATGTTTACCGTTTAAAGCAATTTTATGGGGTTGATAAGCTGTTAACTAAACAGGAATTTAATCAAGTGGTAGAAGACATGGACGATAATAGCTTAATAGAAAGCACTGAATCTGGAAAGATAGTCGTTACTCCGGAAGGAAAGCGTTGGATGCGAGATCATGCTAGTCAATTAAAATTGGACACCTATAATGGATTACTCTTTCATTCTGTTACAAATATTTTCTATGATCGATTACTATTATTTATTCAAGCATTATCTAACAGCAGCAATAATAATCATTCCTACATCCCAGTCATAGATAAATCAGCAACCCTACAATGGATGAAGTCTATCTACAAGCAATTAAAGCCAAGATTACGGGAATATTTTACAAAAATGCATGAAGAATTACATCAGTTACTTTCTTTATTTACTTCCGAGGAAGCATCCATTTATGTAGATCGACTGACAGGTTACAGAGCTTATGGAAGCAGTAAAGAACAAATAGCTTTGACTTATAATATGACAAGTAAAGACATTCAATTAATAATTGAAAGGATGAATCACCAAATATTGAACGTCATAATGAACAGGGGAAATTCTTTTCCAGTTTGTGCTTTTCTTATTAAAGACCTTACAAATAAACAATTTATTACCGATTCAGCTGAAAGAACCTATCAATTGCTAAAGAAGGATCTTACTGTCAGTGATATTAAAAGAATTAGAAGGATAAAAGAAAATACAGTATACGATCATATTGTTGAAATAGCTTTGTTCACTCAAGATTTTCAAGTTAACAAATTTGTGCCTGAAAACGAGCGTCAACAAATAATAGAAGCTGTTCAGAAAGAGAATTCATATAAATTGAAGTCAATAAAGCAAAGTGTTGCACAAAGTATTAGTTACTTTCAAATTCGATTAGTTCTGGCAACTATGCAACATACAGGTGATCAAGATGAATAGTCCGTACATATCATTAGAAAAACAATTACAAGCTCATTTCGGCTACACAACATTCCAAATGGGTCAAGAAGAAATAGTTCGGGACGTGATGCGGGGTAAGGATGTTCTCGGAATACTTCCAACAGGTATGGGAAAATCGTTGTGTTACCAATTACCTGCAAAGATGTTATCTGGTACAACTATCGTTGTCTCTCCACTTATTTCACTGATGATTGATCAAGTAAAGCAGCTTAAAGCTTTAAATTTTAAAGAAGTTGTTGCATTAAATAGTTTTATCGATTGGACTGAACGAAGTACTATTTATCAGCAGCTAGAAAAATATAAATTAATTTATGTATCTCCAGAGCTTCTTCAACAACATGAGTTAAGGAAACAGCTAAAAAAATTGTCCGTTCAATTGTTTGTTATTGACGAAGCACATTGTATTTCACAATGGGGACATGATTTTCGTCCAGATTATTTACGATTAAGTAACATAATTGCTGAATTGAATAATCCTGTAGTACTAGCTTTGAGTGCTACTGCACCAAGGGAGATCCAGCAAGATATTAAACATATTATTAAGCGCCCTAAAATGGTGGATCATATCTACCCAATGGATCGAGAAAATATTATTTTTGACGTAAAAAAGGTAGTAAACGATAATGAGAAGAATGAGTGGATATTAGAACAAGTAAAACAGATGCGTGTTCCTACAATCATTTACTTTTCGAGTAGGGATGCAACAGAGCATGTTACATCATTTTTGATGAAAAACCAAGATGGTTTAAGGGTTGCACATTATCATGGTGGTATGGAAACGACAGACCGGATTTCAGTGCAGCAACAATTTATGAATAATCAACTCGATGTAATATGCTGCACAAGCGCATTCGGAATGGGCATTAACAAAAAAGACATTCGTTTCATTATTCATTATCATATTCCGACGCAGATTGAATCATTTATTCAAGAGGTTGGAAGGGCAGGTCGGGATGGGAAGGAATGCGTTAGTGTTCTTCTTTACTCGGATCACGATCATCTTCTTCCAGCAAAATTAATTGAGAGGGAGCTTCCCCAAAAAAACGAGTTGATCTATGTTTTTCAACAACTCTATGAAATGTATTGCAAAGGTATACAAATTCCTACTATTTTAGAGCAAGTTGAGTCTATTCTACAAATACAGGAAAGTCAGTGGAGATTTTTGCACTATCAATTTGAAAAGCATGATATGATAAAAGATAAACAGATTGTCTTTAATAAAGATAAGTGGAAGTTAGCCTTTGAATCTTTAACCAATATTATTCAGGAAAGACTTGATATAAAAGAGAAAAAATTGAAAGAAATGGTTGACTGGATTCATACAGACGAATGTTTGCGAGCGCTACTTTATAAAGAATTTCAGTCCTCTTATACGAAACCAAAACATAAATGCTGTAGTAATTGCGGGTTTAGCCTGGCGGAATGGAACATACAAAAGCCACTAGTGAAAGTGAAAGATCTTACCTGGGAGGAAAAATTACAAGCCATTTTTACAAGTAATTCTCAGTCATCATCTGGAGGTAAAAATGCATAAGCAAAGTGAAATTATTAAGCAGTTATCAGTCCGGGAGCTAAAAACACAATTAGTCCTTTCACAGCTAATTCTACTAGTTCTTAGTCTTGTACTTAGTTATTTTCTATTTGAATCATTCGGAGTGTGGTTTGATAACTTTAAACTTTCGCTCATTGACATAATCTATTATGGTCTAATTCCAGGGCTAATCATTGTATTCATTGACCTGATTGCAATACGTTTTCTGCCAAAAAGATTCTACGATGACGGTGGCATAAATGAACGGATTTTTCGTAATCTTTCTATTAGGGAAATTTTCTTTTTCACGTTACTGGTGGCTGTAGCAGAAGAATTACTATTTAGAGGGGTAATTCATATAACTTTTGGTTACTTTATTGCAAGCATATTGTTTGCACTTATTCATTTTCGTTATTTATTTAAACCTGTATTACTAGCTTCCATATTACTTGTGAGCTTTTATATTGGTTTTCTGTTTGAGATTACGGGGAACTTATTTGTAACAATTACAGCACATTTTGTCGTCGACTTTATATTAGGTTTAGTTATTCGTTTTCAAAAAAGAGGTGTTGTTTATGACGGAGAAAAATGAAAGACGCGATGATCAAGCGACTGAGCTTCGAAAATTATTCAATGAAGTACAAGGGAATGAATCAGCTAATTCAAATGTGAGTTCAGATATTTACTCACTGGAGGATGATTCACAAACGAAACAAGCATCCCGTGAAGTTGATATTTTAAATCTCCCACCACGAAAAGAAATTCATGGTAATAAAAAGAAACATACTCGAGTAAAGGTTAGTCGCCCATTTGTCCGTTTCAGCTTTGTCATTGTTATCGTTATCATTTTAATACTTTCTATTTATTTACTGTGGGATAACAATTTGGTAGATATTCCTATTAGTTTTTAAAAACCTTGGCTAGTTGCCAAGGTTTTATTGTGAAGGCTTGTTGCATTTAAATGTAAAAAATGCCGCTGAATTCCAGCGACACGTTTCTTTAAAATATTGTTTTCTTATCTCGTTCTTCTTTAAGGATCTCAACTGCTTCTCTAAATCTTAAAGAATGAACAATTTCTCTTTCTCGTAAAAATTTTAAACTATCATTTATTTCTGGGTCATCGGACAAGTTAATTAACCATTGATAGGTTGCTCTTGCTTTTTCCTCCGCAGCTATATCTTCATATAAATCTGTGATAGGATCTCCCTTGGCTTGGAAATAAGTTGCTGTAAAAGGAGCACCAGCAGCATTATGAAAGAATAAAGCCTTATCGTGATCTGCATAATGTCCACCCAGACCAGCCTCTTTCATTTGTTCTGCTGTTGCGTCCTTTGTCAGTTTATATACCATTGTAGCTATCATTTCCAAATGAGCAAATTCCTCTGTTCCAATATCATTTAATAGTCCAACAACTTTATCTGGAATGGTATACCGTTGATTTAAATAACGTAATGCAGCTGCCAATTCTCCATCTGCTCCACCATATTGTTCGATTAAGAATTTTGCAAGCATTGGATTGCAATCCCGTACCTTTACCGGGTATTGCAATTTTTTCTCGTAATACCACACGACAATTGTCCTCCCATCAGAATTGGATTTTCTAAGGTGATCTAGTTAAACTTGCCATGGCCACGGTGTATTATCCCAATCCCATGGATAGTTGGAGTAACTTCTACCAAAATGCATGAGCGGTCCGAA
Source organism: Virgibacillus sp. GM2-2 (assembly GCF_055329585.1). Lineage (NCBI taxonomy): Bacteria > Bacillati > Bacillota > Bacilli > Caryophanales > Bacillaceae > Virgibacillus > Virgibacillus sp. GM2-2. Next base: position 69,862 of record NZ_JBUZWC010000005.1, read on the forward strand.
CTTTTTTTCAAATGCGTTTTTAAGTTGTTTGCTCTTCTTAACGTTTAAGTTAAACTGTTCTATGGCATCATAATCATCATTATGTGTATCCAAATACAGGTTAAGTTCTACCAGGACAAAATCAATTGCTTGTATTTCTTCTAGTAATTGATAATATTCTGGAGGCATCGCTTTATTCATTATCATCACCTCGATTTGTGGAACGCGGATTAGGATATGGACTAAATAGGTCTGGCCATAATGTTCCATGGTATAAGGCGGATTTTGGATCAAATTGTTGTAGCCCTGGTGGTTGGAAGGGAATATATAGCTGTGGTGGAGTGGGATAGCTCTTCACTCTCATTGGTGGACAGGGGTCTTTTGGGCTAATATATGGCTCCCAATATTTGAATTGAGTAAACATATTATTCTCCTTTCGTTTTAATAATCAGTATCCATCTATATGTATGTGCGGACAATTTGTCCTATTCTGTAATGTGATAAAATATACTTGTATCATAAAGGAAAGGAAATAATGAGGATGTTATTTTTTCTGCTAATTGGAGTCGTTATATTATGGATAGTATTTTATATGGTTTATTTGGCTCATCATGATACAATAGAAAGCCAATCGGTAATTGATCAGGATCTCCCTGATGGGTTTAATAATTTCCGGTTGTTGTTTATATCTGATATTCATCGTAGGAAATTAAATGAAAAAACAATAAATAATATTGAACAACATATTGATATGGTAATAATAGGTGGCGATTTAAAGGAAAAAGGTGTGCCGCTAGCGCGAGTGAAGAAAAATGTAAAACTGTTAAAGAAGTGGAAGTCACCTATGTATTTTATATGGGGAAATAATGACTATGAAGAAAATCCTGACGCATTATATCAATTACTTAAAGAAGAAAACGTTGTGATCTTAGCTAATGAAACAGAAAAGGTTGCAGCAGTAAATGGGGATCTGATTAATTTGGTGGGTCTTGATTGCTGTAAGTATAAAGAAGCACGTTTTGACTTGGCAATTAATGGTATTAATGATGCGTATACAATTTTAGTTACGCATGCCCCGAGTGGCTTTTTTGAAATGGAGAAACACGAAAAAAATAAAGTTAACTTAGTATTAGCTGGCCACACGCATGGTGGGCAAATTCGAATATTTGGTTTTGGTCCATATGAAAAAGGAAGTTATAAAAAAATAGATAATACAAATATGTTAGTAAGTGAAGGCTATGGATATACAAAGCTGCCCTTACGTCTAGGTACCAAATCGGAATGTCACGTGTTGCATTTTAAACAATGCGATTAAGAGTATGTGCAAAATATTCAATTGTTGCATATAGTATAACAAGAAACAAAATACATGATTAATAAGTGTAGAATGTGAAGGGGGTTTCTGCATTGCGTATTGAACGAGTTTCAAATGATCAGTTTACCATTTTTTTAACATTTGATGACTTAATTGAACGTGGGTTTACTACACAAGAGCTTTGGAGCGATGTTAAAAATGCTGGAAATTTATTTAGTGACATGATGTATGAAGCTAGTAGTGAACTTGGTATTGAGTTAGAAGGAATGCTCCTTGTACATGTACATTTAATGCAGGCACAAGGGATGCATGTTTATGTAACGCAAAAAATGGAATACTCCAATTGGGATGAGGATTTTATTGAAATGAAAGTTACCTTAGATGAAAGTAATGAATTAATATTTTCTTTTCAAGAGTTTGAGGATTTAATTCAAGTAGCTTCTTATTTAGCTAATGCTTCTATCACTGGTGGAAAAATATATTTTATGAATGAACGATATTATATGCTTTTACAAGACAACGATTTAAATAGGACACATAAAGAAAATGTAATCGCAATTTTATCCGAGTTTTCATCACCAAGCATTGTGACATCTGCAAGATTAGAAGAATATGGAAAAGTGATTATGAATGATGATGCAATCCATCAAATAATTCGCAATTTTTATTAATAATCAGACGATATAAGACACAAATTAAAGCATATATGTTGCCGTTTTCATTTCTTTAAAATAATTGAAGAAAAAAGGCTTTCTTTTATTGCATATTTATGATGAAAGTGTATACTAATCTCTGAGTACAGCTATATATATTATAATGAGTAGATTTACTAGGAGGTAAATTCATGGTAGCCGATAAAGCAGCAGATTCTACTAAAGAACAAAATAAAAAGAACAACGTATTAAATTCAACAAGGACTGTTGTAAAAACCGCATTAGAAAAATTGGGTTATCCTGATGAGGTATTTGAATTATTAAAAGATCCTATTCGAATGATGACAGTGAGAATTCCAGTTCGAATGGATGATGGCTCGATGAAAATTTTTACAGGTTATCGTGCACAACACAATGATGCAGTTGGTCCAACTAAAGGTGGGGTAAGATTCCACCCAGATGTTACAGAAACAGAAGTAAAAGCACTATCCATTTGGATGAGTTTAAAAGCAGGAATCGTTGATCTTCCATATGGTGGTGGTAAAGGTGGTATTGTTTGTGATCCACGTGAAATGTCCTTCCGTGAGTTAGAAGGTGTTAGTCGTGGTTATGTACGTGCCATTAGTCAAATTGTTGGTCCAAACAAAGATATACCTGCACCAGATGTATTTACAAATTCACAGATTATGGCTTGGATGATGGATGAATATAGCCGTATTGACGAATTTAATAGTCCTGGATTTATTACTGGTAAGCCAATCGTTTTAGGTGGTTCACATGGTAGAGAATCTGCAACTGCAAAAGGTGTTACAATTTGTATTAATGAAGCAGCAAAGAAAAAAGGTATTGATGTAAAAGGTGCGAGAGTTGTTGTCCAAGGGTTTGGTAACGCAGGTAGCTTTTTGTCTAAATTCTTATATGACGCAGGTGCAAAGGTAGTAGGTATATCAGATGCTTACGGTGCACTACACGACCCAAATGGCCTGGATATTGATTACCTTTTAGATCGACGCGATAGTTTTGGAACGGTTACGAAATTATTTGATAATACTATTTCCAATAAAGATTTACTTGAACTTGATTGTGATATTTTGGTTCCTGCAGCAGTTGAGAACCAAATTACAGAAGAAAATGCTCATAACATCAAAGCTAGCATTGTAGTTGAAGCCGCGAATGGTCCAACTACTTTAGAAGCGACCAAAATATTATCTGATCGTGGAATATTATTGGTGCCAGATGTTCTAGCTTCTGCTGGTGGAGTAACGGTATCTTATTTTGAGTGGGTGCAAAATAATCAAGGGTACTATTGGGAAGAAGAAGAAATTGAAGAGAAGCTTAATAAGATTATGGTTAAGGCTTTCAACTCAATTTATAACACAGCAGAAACTAGACGTGTAGATATGCGTTTAGCAGCATATATGATTGGTGTAAGAAAGATGGCTGAAGCATCTAGGTTCCGTGGTTGGGTGTAAGAATAGGAATATGAAAAAACTATTGACCTGAAATAAATGACGAAAAAACTCTTATCATGTATAGTTAGATAGGAGTTTTTTTATTGTCAATTTGTAAGCTGTAGCGCAATGACGCTTATGCTAAGTATTAATGTATTGCTATAAAGGAAGTGTATTACGGTGCAAAAGGAACATACCATTATTATAGGTGCGGGTCCATGTGGCATGTCTTGTGCAATTGAATTACAAGATCGTGGAATCAATCCATTAATAATTGAAAAAGAAAATATTGTAAATACCATATATAATTTTCCAACGCATCAGATGTTTTTTAGTTCAAGTGAAAAACTTGAAATTGGTGATGTAGCTTTTATTACAGAAAAACAAAAACCAGTACGTAATCAGGCATTGGCCTATTATCGCTCAGTTGCAGACCGAAAAAATTTACGTATCAACACGTTTGAGAAGGTTGTGAACGTTAAAAGGGTAAATAATATATTTTCTGTATTCAGTTGTACAACTACCGGAGAGAGTAAAGAATATAGAGCAGAAAATGTTATTATCGCTACTGGATATTATGATCAGCCAAATTATATGGGGATAACTGGTGAGAATTTACCTAAGGTTATGCATTATTTTAAAGAAGCACATCCTTACTTTAATAAAAATGTGCTCGTTATAGGTGGGAAAAATTCTGCAGTTGACGCTACGTTAGAATTGTATAAGGCAGGGGCTAATGTTACGGTTTTATATCGAGGTGAAACGTATTCAAAAAGCGTAAAACCTTGGATATTACCAGAATTTGATGCATTAGTGCAAAAAAATAAAGTAAAGATGGAATTTAACGCTACTGTTTGTGAAATTACGGATGAAAAAGTACATTATGAAGTAAATGGGGAAAAAAAAGCTACACCAAATGATTTCGTTTTTGCGATGACTGGGTATCGACCAGATCATGAATTTTTAAAGCAAATCGGAGTTGAAATTGATTCAAAAAGCGGCCGACCAAATTTTAATCAAAAGAACCTCGAAACAAATGTTTCTGGTATATTTGTAGCAGGCGTTATAGCAGCAGGGTATAATAACAACGAAATTTTTATTGAAAACGGAAGACATCATGGAAAAATGATAGCAAATTATATAACCAAGAATCTTTAATAGGGTATGGGTGAGAAGAGGGTGAAATTACATGAAAAAAGTAGTAGTGCTATCTACAGGAGGAACTATCGCAAGTAAAAAAAACATGCATTCCGGTTTACTGGAATCAGGTGTAATATCAGGGGACGAATTACTGCTTTTATGTGATATTCCAAATGATTTTGGCATTGATATTGAAGTAGAATCCGTATTTCAGAAAGCGAGTATGCATATCACATATAATGATTTGCTGCTTTTAAAAGAACGGATTGACTACCATTTAGATAAACGTGAAGTTGATGGTGTAGTTATTACTCACGGTACGGATACATTAGAGGAAACGTCCTATTTTTTAAACTTAGTTACAAATCAAGAAAAACCCATTGTGGTGACGGGATCACAGCGGTCTCCAGATGAAATTGGTACAGATTCATTTGTTAACATTAAACACTCGATCCTTGCTGCTTGTAGTAGTGACCTAATTGATGTTGGGGTCGTTGTTGTGTTCAATGAACGGATTTTTCATTCAAAATATGTTAAAAAAGAACATGCCTCCAACATACAAGGATTTAACTCGTTTGGGTTTGGTTATTTAGGAATTATTGATAATGGATATGTTCATGTCCATCAAAAACCGATCAATAACGAATATTTTGAATTAAAAAAAGCATTACCAGAAGTAGACATTATAAAATGTTATATGGATGCAGATGAGAAATATGTTCGAACTGCACGGGAATCGAATGTTGCAGGACTTATATTAGAAGGTGTTGGGCGTGGACAAATATCACCAAAAATGGTGGATGAGATTAAGCGATGTGTAGAAAAAGGGATCAAGGTGGTTATTACAACTTCCGCAGAAGAGGGGGAGGTTTACACTACTTATGATTACCTAGGCAGTGCTTATGACTTATATAAAAGTGGAGTTATATTAGGAAGAGACTACGATAGTAAAAAAGCTAGGATTAAACTAATGGTTGGATTAGCTAGTGATTTTTCAAAGATTGAACAAATATTTGACCCTTCATAAAATAGAAGGGTTTCCCCCTATTCCTAGTGGTTTTATTTGCATTTTCAATAGTGATAGTTAATGTTATTATTGAAATAACATAACTGGAATGAGGTTAAAATATGCTTGCTTTACTATCGGCTGGTATTGCGCCTGCGTTTGCTTTAATGTCTTTTTTTTACTTAAAAGATCGCTTCACTGAACCATTACATTTAATACTTCGTAATGTCATATATGGTGCAATTTTGGTATTTCCTATCATGTTTATGCAATACGCACTGCAAGCAGAGGGGATTGGAAATGGTGATTTTATCCAATCATTTTTTACAATTGCTTTGATGGAAGAATTTTTTAAATGGTTTATTTTTGTTTATACAATTTACCATCATACCGCTTTTGATGCGCATTACGATGGTATAGTGTATGCTGTAGCAATAAGTTTAGGGTTTGCAACAGTGGAAAACTTTTTGTACTTATTCTCAAACGGAATCGAATACGCATTTTCTAGAGCAATATTCCCAGTATCTTCCCATGCATTATTTGGGGTAATCATGGGTTATTATCTAGGTAAGGCTAAAATGGGATCATTGCATAAAAAAAAGAACCTCGCTCTAGCATTGATAATTCCTTTTCTCTTACATGGAACATATAATTATATTTTAAAGAAAGTAGCAAGTGATTGGTTAATTCTATTAGTTCCGTTTATGATTTTTTTATGGTTTGTAGCCCTTCGAAGGGTGAAAATGGCAATTAATACCGATAAAGTAACAACTAAAAATACATAGCCCATTAAAATCCTTTGTACATTTTATTTTGTACAAAGGATTTTTTTATGAAAATATAATTATAAGTTTTCATCACTAAAGAATGGCGAAAAGCAAAGTTTCTTAATGCAAAAGTTATTTATATCTATATAAGATTTATAAATTAATGTATAAAAAGAGAACATTTTCGAAAAATAGAGTTATGAAGTTCATAAGCTGTCAGGAGGAAAAATCAATGCTGCGAAAAATAGGGCTCATAGTTTTGAGTACATTTTGTATAACGTTTCTAGTACAAACATTTCATTCGAATGATACGACTTATGCATTTACTGATCAGGTAATTCAGCATGGGGCAGTTGGTGAAAATGTTATTGAGCTACAGTCAAGATTAAAATATATTGGCTTTTATAATGGTGAAATTGACGGTGTATTTGGGTGGGGCACGTATTGGGCCTTACGAAACTTTCAATATGAATTTGGACTTGAAGTAGATGGACTGGCTGGTTTGGAAACTAGGCAAAAACTTGTGAGTGTAACAGAATACGATTACACCGGGAATTCAACAAACAATCAGTCGCCGAATACAAACAATACAAACAACACGAACAATACAAATAACGCGAACAATGGTAATCCAGCACCAGCTCCAACTGCAATGAATGTTCCTGAAGGTTACTCTCAAAATGATATACAGCTAATGGCAAATGCTGTATACGGAGAAGCGAGGGGAGAACCATACGTTGGACAAGTGGCAGTAGCTGCGGTTATTTTAAATCGCATTGAGAGTCCAACATTTCCTAATACTGCTGCTGGAGTTATTTTTGAGCCAAGGGCTTTTACAGCGGTGGCAGATGGGCAGATCTGGTTAACCCCAGACGATACAGCGAAACAAGCAGTAATAGATGCGATTAACGGTTGGGATCCATCGGGAGGCGCTTTGTATTACTTTAATCCTAATACTGCAACTTCAGATTGGATATGGTCACGACCACAGATCAAGCAGATTGGAAAGCATATATTTTGTAAATAGAAAGGTGTGATCACTTTGGTTCGTTGGATATTGATAACAGTTCTAGCAATTGGAATCGTCGGAGTAGGGGTATGGGGCTATCAAGAGCACCAGGAAAAAAATGCAATTTTAGTTCAAGCAGAAAATAACTATCAACGTGCATTTCACGAGTTAACTTATCATATTGATTTACTCCATAACAAAATAGGAACGTCTCTAGCGATGAATTCGTCAAACAGTTTATCGCCACAATTAATAGAAATTTGGAGGATAACATCACAGGCTTTATCCGATGTAGGTCAGCTTCCACTAGCATTGATCCCATTCAACAAAACAGAGGAATTTCTTTCGAATATAGGCGATTTTACGTATAAAACAGCAGTAAGAGATTTAACAACAGAGCCTCTTTCAAAGGAAGAAACTGAAAGATTGAATAAACTATACCAACAATCTGGTGATATAAAAAGTGAATTACGTAAAGTACAGCATATGGTTTTAGAAAATAATTTACGTTGGATGGATGTTCAACTTGCGTTAGCTACTCCAAATGAGCAATCTGATAATACGATAATTGATGGATTTAGAACTGTTGAGAAGCAAGTTGAAGGGTATACTGAAAGTAAATTAAATGGTGCACTCATTGGCACCTCAAATAAAGAGCATAATTATCAATCGTTATCTGGTAATAAAATTAGTAAAGAAGCTGCATTAAAGAAAAGTAGAAAATTATTTAATGTTCCGGAAGATGCGAAGTTAACGATAACAGAAACGGGTAAAGGTGCAGATATACCAATGTACAGTATTTCTTACCGTGGGGATGACAAAAACGCCTATATGGATATGACTGTTCAAGGTGGACATCCTATTTCATTACTTGTTAACCGACCAATCAAACAAAATAAAATTAGTTTGAACCAAGCGCTTGAGAAAGCAAAGGCATATATTAATGAGCTAGGGTTCGAAGATATGGTTACGTTTCAGAGTGCTGAATATAACAATATAGGAGTATTTTCATTCCTTTACAACGATAATGGAGTCCGTGTATACTCTGATGCTATTGAAGTAAAAGTGGCTTTAGATAATGGAGATATATTAGGTTTGACTAGCAGAAACTATTTCATGAACCATAAGAAACGAGAAATTCCTAACCCAGAAGTAACAATTGAAGAAGCTAAAAAACAAGTCAATCCTGAAGTGCAGATTAATGAAGAAAACATGGCAATAATCGATAATTCGGTTGGGGAGGAAGTTCTAACCTATGAATTTTTAGGTGTTCTCAATAATGAGACATACCGGATATTTATTAATGCAATGGACGGAACGGAAGAAAAAGTTGAAAAACTTGATGGTACAGAAGTTAATTTAGATTTAGTTTTATAGGGAAAGAATTTTTCTTTCCCTTTTTTGAGTTTTCTGTAATAATAGGTATATAGTAATAAAATAATATTGAAGGTGGGGGTATGTGATGGAAATAGGAACGTTGCTTACGCTTTCTGTAAAAAATCCTGAGACGAATAGTAATACCACATATCGCTGTAAAATTATAGAAAAAAATGAACATTATCTATTTATTGATTATCCTATAAATGAAAATACAAATCGAACTTCTATTTTACCAAAAGGAACAATTATTCAAACCTCATACATCGGGCAAAATCAATCAGTATTTTCTTTTAAATCAAAAATAGTAGCTAAGGTAAATGTAACAATTCCAGCTTTGGCAATCACCATTCCAAAAAAGGAAGATGTTCAAAAAATTCAGCGTCGAGCATATGTCAGGATCGAAACCACTGTTGATGTTTCTGTACAATTAAAGGAAAATCCAGCGGTATCTTTTGCGACAGTTACAACAGATATTAGTGGAGGAGGTATGTCGATCATTATACCAGCAAATCAAACGTTAAATGAAAATGATTTGATAGATGTTTGGTTGGTATTACATATGCAAAATGGTAAATTCCATTATATTAATAATCACTCTAAAGTAGTTAGGGTAATTACAAATAGTGACATACATAAAGCTTCTATTAAATTTGAGACAATCTCTAAACAGGATCAACAGTTGGTTATTCAATATTGCTTCGAAAAACAAAGGGAACTGAGAACGAAAGAGCTACAATAAACTAACTTGGCTTGGCATTTGCCAAGTTTTTTTAGTAAACTAGAATAGGAAGATAAATTTATAACTTTTCTTGAATGATGAGAGGATTGGATGGAAGTAATGACGGAACGAAGTAAAATAGCAATTGCAATTGATGGACCAGCTGCGGCAGGAAAGAGTACTGTAGCAAAGATAGTCGCGAACAAACTTTCTTATATTTATATCGATACAGGCGCGATGTACCGCGCGTTAACTTTTAAAGCTCTAAAGCTACAAATATCCTTGGAAAATGAGGATGAATTGGCAAAATTACTAACAGAAACTAAAATAGAGCTGTTTCAATCGAATGATGGACAAAAAGTATATTTGGATGATCAAGATGTTACGTTGGACATCCGCTCGTTACAAGTAACAAATAACGTTTCCTATGTCGCGAAACACCCTAGCGTGAGAGTAGAAATGGTTAAACGCCAACAACTTCTTGCGGAAAAACGTGGGGTAGTAATGGATGGAAGAGATATTGGCACACATGTAATTCCAGATGCAGAAGTGAAAATCTTTTTGCATGCTACGGTTGAAGAACGTGCAAAACGTCGACATGAAGAAAATATTCAAAAAGGTTTTTCATCCAACTTAGAAGAGTTGAAAAAAGAAATTGAACAACGCGATTTAATTGATACAAAGCGCGAATCTGCACCATTGATTAAGGCAGATGATGCCATTGAAATCGACACAACATCTTTAACGATAAATGATGTATCCGCACTTATTTTAAAAGAAGCTCAACTTGTTTTGGAAAGTTAGAATCTTTTCTATAACGCGTTAGAAAAATAGGTATAAATCATCAATTATAGACAACATCACTTGACAAATAATTATAAATATTAGAAGTTATACAAAAGAATGTTTATACATATAGACTTTTTTATGTATTTTAAGGAGGATTTCAGATGAGTGAATCAGGCAATGAAATGATGGAAATTAATGTTGGCGATACAATTACAGGAACTGTTGTGAAAGTTGAAGATAAACAAGTTCTTGTTGATATTGGCTATAAAACAGAGGGGATCGTGCCGATCGGAGAACTGTCAAACCTGCACATAGAAATTCCTGGAGATGTTGTTGCTGAAGGTGACAAACTAACTTTAATGGTGAAAAAAGTAGAAGATGATGAGGTTATTCTCTCTAAGAAGGCAGTTGATTCAGATAAATCATGGATCGATCTCGAAGAAAAATATAAGAATGAAGAAGTTTTTGAAACGGAAATAAAAGATGTTGTAAAAGGTGGCTTAGTCGTGGATGTTGGGCTTCGAGGTTTTATCCCGGCGTCACTTGTAGAAACATATTATGTTGAAGATTTCTCAGATTACAAAAATAAAACAATTCGTGTGAAAATAGTTGATTTGGATCGGGAACAGAATCGTGTAATTTTATCTCACCGTGCAGTAACAGAGGAAGAAGAAGTTGCTAAAAAGCAAGACATTCTTCAATCATTAGAGGAAGGTCAAATCTTAGATGGAACTGTACAGCGTATGACAAACTTCGGTGTATTTGTCGATATTGGTGGAATAGATGGACTAGTCCATATTTCGCAGTTGTCGCATAATCATGTTGAAAAAGCTTCTGATGTTGTATCCGAAGGTCAAGTAATAAAGGTGGAAGTCCTTTCGGTAGATCGCGACAACGAACGTATTTCCCTTTCGCATAAAAAAACACTTGCAGGTCCTTGGACTGATATTGAATCAAAAGTATCAAGGGGAACTATTTTAGAAGGAACAGTTAAACGTTTAGTTAATTTCGGTGCTTTTGTTGAGGTTCTTCCAGGTGTAGAAGGTTTGGTTCACATTTCCCAAATAGCTAACCGCCATATTGGAACTCCTCAAGAAGTATTAGAAGTTGGTCAAAAAGTAGATGTAAAGGTTTTAGATGTTAATGAAAAAGAGCAGCGTATGTCTTTAAGTATAAAGGAAATTGAACAAGAGCAAGAAGCTGCTGAATACAAAAAGTATGAAAAAGATGATGACCAGTCAAGCTTTCAATTAGGTGATATGATCGGTGATAAGCTCGATAAATATAAATAAACTATCTCTAATAAAAGCGCAATCCAATCGGGTTGCGTTTTTTGTGTAGTCTATTTCCTAAAGGGTTGTTGCTTTGTCGCAACTTCCGTAAAGTTCGAACTAGTAGACGGAAGATAACTACCGTTTCGGAAAAACATTACGCTTTCCGCGGGCAACGCCTGAGCCTCCTCGGAAGAAAACCACTTCCTGTGGGGTCTTCAGCTGTTGCTCGTCGTGTTGCAAGTGATTTCGGAGATGCTTCACTCCTCGCATAAAAACATTGCTTTTCCCGCAGGAGTCTTCATGTTTTTCCTTCGCTGGAATTGCACCTCATTATTCTTGCTTCATTTGTTAAAAAACATGAGTTACACGCTATTGTGGCAGTTGATTGGAGCGGAGGGCAGTCGACTCCTGCGGGATTAATAGGCATAGGTGAGACCCCACAGTGCGAAGCACGAGGAGGCTCACCAGCCGCCCGCGGAAAGCGACTGCCCGCAGCGGAAATCAACGTTTCTGTTACCATAGACTTAAATTTTTAACTAGTTCGCAATTTCCTTCAACTGTAAACTAACTTAATGAGCCTGCTTGGTATCGGACTGAGGATGCCCTATTTACCATTTTTGCCTTTATTTTGAGGGTTAATGGACACACGATGTCTTATTAAGCTAAAAAACATGATTTTCAACTGTTTTTACCCAAATAAGGAATCCTGAGTCCGATAACAACCGCATTTACCCTTTTTTTACTCAAATAAAGGATCGTGTGTCCGCAAGCTGACATCCTGCACGCAATCTTTCCAGTACCCTCAAAAATGTTCCTTCACTAGCCTTGCCCGCAGTGGAAATCAACGTTGCTGTTACCATAAATTTAAATTTTCACTAGTTCGCAGTTTACTTCAACTAAGAAGGTTAAGGAGCAACAAAATATACGAATAGGTCTTTTGTTTAAAACGCTAATAATTTTGTCATACTTAGTAATAGGTGATGACTATGACAAGCGGATTACTATTTTATTGGTTAAGTTGGTTATTGTGGATATATGTAACCTTCATTATGAAAAAAGAAAAGAGACGTACGCTGTACGCTTTATGGATTTTACTTATTTTGACGAGCTCACCAATAAGTTTAACTCTTTTAGGCTACAAGCTCTCACTCTCTTTTTTACTATTAATATTTGGTTCCATTGTGATGCTCGGACAGACGAGGCGCATATTTTTCAACCTATTTTCTTCGTTAACCATTATGGTACTTTATTTATCAATTAAAGTATGGGAGACTAACCTACCCATATGGATGATTCTTTCCCAAACAATTATTATACCTTTTCTAATAGTTTTTGTTGTATTAATGATAACACCGGGATTTTATACTCGATTATCAGTGACAATCCTTGGTTTATGCAGTGCTGAGTTATTATATAGTTTCATATTGTCCAGTTACACAATTCAAGAACAAATTGGTGGATATAGGTTTTTTGATTGTATCTTACTTATTTTATTTATCTTTATAGGAATAGAAGTAGTACATATGTGTAGAGTAAAGGTTCGTTCTATACTCCATTCTTATAAAAAATCGCTCCAAGTGTTAACAGAAAAGTAATCTCTTATGAAAACAATTGTTAATATCACGTTCTTTTGCTAGAATGAATAAAGTTATTACAAGTAATGTACGCAAATTTGGTATAAGAGAAAGGATGTTCCTTTCATGAGGAAATCTGTAGTTGCAATTGTTGGTAGACCGAATGTGGGTAAATCAACTATTTTTAATAGATTAGTCGGTGAACGTATTTCAATCGTTGAAGATATACCTGGTGTGACGAGAGACCGGATTTATGCCGAGGGAGAGTGGTTAGCGTCCACCTTTAATGTTATTGATACTGGCGGAATAGAAATTGGTGATGAACCTTTACTAGTTCAAATGCGTCATCAAGCAGAAGTTGCTATCGACGAAGCAGATGTTATTATTTTTCTCGTAAATGGTAAAGAGGGAATAACCGCAGCTGACGAAGAAGTTGCTAAGATTCTATATAAATCAAACAAACCAATTGTTCTAGGTGTTAATAAGATTGATAATCCTGAGTTACGTGAAAAAATTTACGAATTTTATTCACTTGGATTTGGGGAGCCTTATCCAATCTCTGGTGCTCATGGCCTCGGTTTAGGGGATTTATTAGATGAAGTAGTTGGACACTTTCCTGAACGTGAAACAATGGTAGCTGATGAAGATACCATCTATTTTAGTTTGATCGGCCGACCAAACGTAGGTAAATCATCTTTAGTGAATGCGTTATTAAATGAAGATCGTGTTATCGTAAGTGAAATCGAAGGTACAACTCGTGATGCAATCGACACGCAACTACATAAAGATGATCAAGATTTTGTCATTATTGATACAGCTGGTATGCGAAAACGAGGGAAAGTGTATGAATCAACAGAAAAATATAGTGTATTACGTGCACTGAAGGCTATTGAACGTTCCGATGTAGTATTAGTATTAATTGATGCGGAAACAGGTATACGCGAACAAGATAAAAAGATTGCTGGATATGCGCATGAGGCAGGAAGAGCAATTATTATTGTCGTTAATAAATGGGATACAATTGAATCGGATGAAAAAGCAATCCGAGATTTTGAAGAAAAGATACGTGCGCATTTTCTGTTTCTAGATTATGCTCCTATTGTATTTTTATCTGCAAAAACAAAAAAACGATTGCATACGTTAATACCTGCCATTAAATTGGCTAGTGAGAATCACTCAAAACGTATTCCGACTAATGTTTTAAATGATGTAATAATGGATGCACTTGCTATGAATCCTACACCAACGTTAAAAGGAAAAAGGCTTAAGGTTCTGTATGCAACACAAGTTGCCGTAAAGCCACCAAGCTTTGTTATATTTGTGAATGAACCAGAACTTATGCATTTTTCTTACCAACGCTTTTTGGAGAATAAAATTAGAGAAGCATTCGGTTTTGTAGGAACTCCAATTAAGATATTTGCAAGAAGAAGACAGTAAAGGAGTGGCTTATATTGACAAAAGTTGCAGTATTAGGAGCTGGAAGTTGGGGAACAGCGTTAAGTATCGTATTGGCCGATAATGGTCATGATGTACGCTTATGGACGCACCGTAAGGAACAAGCTGATTTAATCAACTCTACGCATAAGAATGAAAAATATTTAGAGATTATGATACCAAAACAAATTAAAGCATATGAAAACTTAGCTGATGCTGTCGATGACGTCTCAGCAGTAGTAGTTGTAGTTCCTTCAAAAGCAGTTCGCGAGGTATGTTCTAAATTAGATAAATACGTTTCTAAAGACACCACTATTGTCCATGCTTCTAAAGGTATTGAACCAGAATCACTGAAGCGAATTTCGGAAATGATTGATGAAGAAATGACGAATTATTATTATGAGGACATTGTAGTTTTATCTGGACCAAGTCATGCTGAAGAAGTTGCTAAACGTCAACCCACGACAGTCACCGTATCTTCATTAAATGAAAGCAAAGCAGAAATTGTACAAGATTTATTTATAAATGAAGCATTCCGAGTATACACAAGCCCTGATGTATTAGGTGTTGAGTTAGGTGGAGCGCTTAAAAATATAATTGCTCTTGGAGCGGGAATCTCTGATGGATTAGGATATGGTGATAATGCAAAGGCAGCATTAATAACACGTGGATTAGCTGAAATTGCAAGACTAGGGACTTCTCTAGGGGCAAATCCGTTAACATTCCTCGGCTTACCTGGTGTTGGTGACTTAATCGTTACATGTACAAGTGTACACAGCAGAAACTGGCGTGCAGGTAATTTACTAGGTAAAGGACGAAAACTAGATGAGGTTCTAGATCAAATGGGGATGGTAGTTGAAGGTGTTCGCACAACGAAAGCTGCACATCAATTTGCTGAAAAACAACAAATAGAGATGCCAATCACCAATGGTATTTATGACATTCTGTTTGAGGGAGAAAAACCTAAGACCGTTGTTGATCAATTAATGAATCGAACAAAACGGGAAGAAATGGACGATTTAGCCAATTTATTAAGCAAGCAGTACTCGTCATAGCACGCAAGCCTTTTTCCTTGCATATAATGTGTTGAATAAACATTGCAAGGAGGAAAGTTCGTGAGTGGTTTTAAAGATAATCTTTTCAATAATATAGAGAAAAAGTCCAGTATTAAACAGGATGACATTTATAAAGTTGCTGATTCTGTTAAGCATGCTAATTTTTCGGACGAAAAAACTGTAAGAAATCTTGTTAGACAATTAGCACGGATGGCAAATAAGCCAATATCGAAGGAAAAAGAGGATAAAATTGTACAATCTATAACAAGTAATAAAATGCCGATGGATATGCAATCGTTAAATAAACTTTTCAAAAAATAAAGATTCATGGGCAAGTGATGATGCGAATAGCTATATATTCGCATAAAATAAATCGCACAAGCATTCATGGATAAAGTTGCTGAGGATATTATTTAGTCAGACTGAGTTGGAGTTCGCCCTCTCCTTCTCGGTCATTTCATTGTATAGCTATGTAATTGAAATCTTAATTTGGTCACAAAATAACGGCATTTTGTATGTTATAATACTGTTGGTAATAAACAACCGTAGTAGTAGGAGGAAATAATATGTCTAATTCCATGCTCAAAATGTACATATCTTTTGTCGGTATGGGACTATTGATTTTAGCTATTGGTCTTATTTTACTTAGTAGGTACAAGCTTAAGGGTTGGTTGGCTGGAATTGTGGCCACAATTGCTTATATAAGTTTAATTTTAGGAAGTATTATTATTTTTTACATTGTTTTAAGTGGGCCAACAGGGTAAGTTGTAGGAGGATTTATCATGAACTATACATATATACGTGTGATAGGCACTGTAATCCTGTTATCTCTCCTTAGTGGTTGTCTTTATCCGCAAGGTGAATTAGCAAAAAATCAAGTGCCTAACGAAATCCAATTAGAAACGGTGCAGTCTGCAGTAGATACGTACCGTGAAAAAACAGGTGGATTGGTACCGATAAAAACAAAAGACCAAAATACGCCTATATTTCGAAAATATTTAATTGATTTTAGTGCATTAAAAGAAAAAGGTATTTTGGCCGAAATACCAGGTACTGCTTATGAAAATGGGGGCGTTTATCAATATGCACTATTAACACCGGAGGATAACCCGCGTGTTAAACTAATTGATCTTCGGATATCTGACGTTATACGTGAAGTTGCTTTACAGGTTCGGATATATCGAAACGAAAATTTATACCCACCATTCGGGCAGCCTATTACAAATGAACTTTATCAAATAGATTATGATAAACTTGGATATGAGAACGAACCATATGTTGTCAGTCCATATTCGCAAAAAAATCTCCAAATCATTATGGATACTGAAGGTAAACTATACGTAGACTATCGTCCAGATTTGTACGAAGCACTAAATAAGTATGATCACTCCTATAAAACAGGGGATGATATTCGATATATTCTAGCTGAAAACACACCATTTTTACCTGCCTATTCTTATCCAACTACAATTAAAGACGGAGAACCAGTTTATATTTCAGAAAAAAAATAAATCATATTTAACCCCTTGTAGCATAAAGTGTTACAAGGGGTTATTTTTAATTAATAGAAACTAGTTTCTTATTGACACAACATACATAATTTATTTTTATGATTTAAGTCATATTTTGATAGGACAACATCATAGACTTGTAATGTCAATTATACGTATGTTGTTCATGATTAATTGGTTAAGGAAATTGGGAGGGGATCGTTTGGAAAAAGTTGATATCTTTAAAGATATTTCGAAACGGACAAACGGAGATATTTATTTAGGAGTCGTAGGAGCGGTTAGAACGGGTAAATCATCGTTCATTAAGAAATTTATGGAGTTGGTTGTACTACCAAGCATCCAAGAAGAAAATGACCGTGCACGAGCACAGGATGAATTGCCACAAAGTGCAGCTGGCAAAACAATCATGACTACAGAGCCTAAATTTATTCCGAATCAGGCAGTAAGCATCGAGGTGGACGAAGGTCTTGACGTAAATGTTAGACTAGTGGACTGTGTAGGATATGCGGTTAATAGCGCAAAGGGATATGAAGATGAAGACGGTCCAAGAATGATCCACACTCCATGGTATGAAGATCCAATACCATTTCATGATGCTGCAGAGATCGGAACGAGAAAAGTAATTCAAGAACATTCTACAATCGGCGTGGTTGTTACTACGGATGGTACAATTGGAGAGATACCACGAAATGATTTTGTAGATGCAGAGGCAAGAGTTGTAGATGAATTAAAAGAAGTTGGAAAACCATTTATTATGGTTATAAATTCATTGAGACCAACTAGTCAAGAAACAGAACTATTACGACAAGAACTAATTGACAAGCATGATATTCCTGTATTGGCAGTGAATGTTGAAACGATGACTGAGCATGATGTTAACAATGTTCTACGTGAAGCGTTGTACGAATTCCCAGTCCTAGAGGTAAATGTTAATCTCCCGAGCTGGGTAATGGTACTAAAAGAAAACCACTGGTTACGTGAAAATTATCAAGAAGCAATTCAAGAAACTGTTAAAAGTATCAAGCGACTTCGAGATGTAGATTATATTGTTGGTGATTTTGATCAATATGACTACATTGAAAAGGCAAACTTAGCAGGCATGGAATTAGGAGATGGTGTGGCTGAAATTGACCTACACGCACCGGAATACTTGTATGATCAAGTTTTAAAAGAAATTGTTGGAGAAGAAATCAGAGGTAAAGATCATTTACTTGAATTAATGCAAGATTTCGCCCATGCGAAGCGAGAATACGATCAAGTATCCGGAGCGCTTAAAATGGTAAAACAAACTGGATACGGTATCGCAGCTCCATCCCTTGAGGATATGGAACTAGATGAGCCAGAAATTATTCGTCAAGGTTCAAGATTTGGTGTCAGATTAAAGGCTGTAGCTCCATCCATTCATATGATTAAGGTTGAAGTAGAATCTGAGTTTGCACCAATTATTGGTACAGAAAAGCAAAGCGAGGAACTAGTCAGATATCTCATGCAAGATTTTGAAGAAGATCCATTATCTATATGGGAATCAGATATATTTGGAAGATCACTAAGCTCTATAGTGAGAGAAGGAATTCAAGCAAAAATAGCGTTAATGCCAGAGAATGCACGATATAAATTAAAAGATACGTTAGAGCGGATAATAAACGAAGGTTCAGGTGGACTTATCGCTATTATTCTATAGCAGCGCAATATGGCTGCTATTTTTTTTTGCTTTTTTAATATTTGTCACAAAATCGGTTAACTGTAAATATTTTCCTTATTTAGAATGGTGGGGGAGGAGACTGTTTAGTAGATAGACGACACAGAGCCCCTTGTTATTACTTTGGAAATTACTTTCATCACAGTGTCCAATTTACATCAAATGTGAAGATTCGAGGGACTTAAAGATAAAAACCCGTTTAAAAATAAAAAATTTCTCTTGAACAGCAGGAAAATAATAGTTTATGTCGTATATCTCTTATAAGTAACAAACTTTGTTATTAAGAAGCTTGTTGGCAAAGGCTTTCCAACAACTCATCTAAATTTACATTAATTGGATAAAAACGTCCGATTTATTGTTGAATTTGGGTTAAATAACAAATAAATATCGAGAAATTGCGTACTAATTGTTGAATTTTAAGGCAATCTCGGTTAATATAAGCCTTGTCACACATGAAAATGTTGGCACAAAGTATAATTGATGGCAAATTGGTCAAATAATGAGATAAACATTATTTATTCCAATGTCGAATGAAGAATTATTGGGAGGAGGTGAATGTCATGAATAAAACAGACTTAGTAAATGCGGTTGCTGAAAAAAGCGAACTTTCTAAGAAAGATGCTACAAAAGCTGTAGATGCAGTTTTTGAATCTGTCATGGATTCACTTAAAAGTGGTGAGAAAGTTCAATTAATCGGATTTGGGAATTTTGAAGTACGTGAGCGTTCAGCTCGTAAAGGTCGTAATCCACAAACTGGAGAAGAGATCGAAATTCCTGCAAGTAAAGTACCTGCGTTCAAACCAGGTAAAGCCCTAAAAGAAAGTGTAAAATAATACTTTTACATAGGGTAAAAGGGTGCGTATTTGCGCACCCTTTTTTAATTCCATAGAAAAAGCTAACATGCTTGTAACAATAAATGGTACGATAATAGAGTCAATGGAGGGATAACATGGATAAAAATGATTTTTTCGTAATTAAGGCATTGGAAGATGGCGTGAACGTAATTGGCTTAACACGTGGTTCAGATACAAGATTCCATCATGCGGAGAAATTAGATCGAAATGAAGTGATGATTGCACAATTTACTGAACACACGTCTGCAGTTAAGGTAAGAGGAAAGGCAATAATTCAAACTAGTCACGGCGAGATAATAAACGAAGAAGCGTAAACGTTGCGTTTGAAATGATTGCCTACTTAAAGTGTGCTATAATATCAAATGTGACTAAAGTAAGTATGAAAAGGTTTAGGTGATTATTTTGCCAACATCTAGTGTGGAGCTTAATAGACTCCGATCGTTGATTGAAGCTAAAGTACAACACGATTATTTAGATAGGATCATTCAAAAACCAGCAATCGATGAAATAAAATTAGCTCTACTGTATACGATTATGAGGCAAACAACATTACCAAAGCCTAAAATAGAGCAGTACATTTTATCGACTATGTTTGTTCAAATGGCTTTAGATACCCATGAAATAGTTCCATTGAAAAACGATACTAGTGAAAGTAACGTGCTACAAAAAAAACGTCAACTGAATGTGTTAGCTGGTGATTATTACAGTGGTTTATATTACGCACTACTTTCCGAAACAAATGATTTTACTGTTATACATATTCTTGCAACGGCAATTAAAGATATCAACGAGCATAAAATGAGTCTTTATTATAGTGAATTACATTCTTTTGATGAGTCTATTCATTTATTAACCAAGATTGAGTCACTTTTGATATCTCGAATTTCAATGCATGTTCAAGACTTACAAATCACAGAACTTATTGAAAATATTATTATTATAAATAAGCTTTTACACGAAAAAAAATTATTAGTTGGTAATGATAGCTCTCCGATTTTTGAAAATGTAAAAGAATATGCGACATTAATGAGTCAAGATGATATACAAAATAGTGTGGACCGTGTGATAGAGGACAAACTTCAGTCTATCTATCAATCCATTGCTAATCTTCCGTACAAAAATGAAATAGCACTTATTGTACAAGAAATGCTTAAAAACGAGACCACCATCGTAAAAGAAGGGTGAGAACATGCATCAACAATCTAAAGAAGAACGTGTCCACCATGTATTTGAAAAAATATACTCAAATTATGATTCCATGAATTCGATAATTTCATTTCAACGTCATAAAGCTTGGCGCCAAGATGTGATGATGCGTATGCAGGTTGCTAAAAATGCAAAAGCACTTGATGTATGTTGTGGTACAGGAGACTGGGCACTTGCGATTGCAAATGAAACTGGAGTAGATGGAAAGGTTTATGGACTTGATTTTAGTACCAATATGTTATCTATTGCAAAGGAAAAACAAGTGAAACAGAATATAAACCAGCTTGAATTTATACAGGGAAATGCTATGGACCTCCCTTTTGATGATAACTCATTCGACTATGTCACTATAGGGTTTGGACTACGAAATGTTCCAGATTATATGACCGTATTAAAAGAAATGTATCGCGTTGTTAAACCAGGTGGTAAGGTAGTGTGCTTGGAAACTTCTCAGCCAACATTAATTGGGTTTAGGCAGTTATATTATTTTTATTTTCGGTTCGTAATGCCTCTTTTTGGTAGATTAATTGCAAAAAGCTATAATGAGTATGCATGGCTACATGAATCTGCAAAAGATTTTCCGGACAAAAATCAGCTTCAAGCAATGTTTTATGAAGCAGGTTTTTCTCATGTCCGAATGAAGAGCTATACTGGTGGTGTAGCTGCAATGCATATGGGATTTAAAGAGAAATAGAAAAAGTCCGTGGATGTTAAAAAGGTGATTGGCATGAAACTAGCAAAAACGTATGGTTACTTAAAGAAAGACCTTGATTATATTGAAAAAGCACTTGATGATGTAATAAAAGCTGATCATCCAGTATTAAGAGAAACATCTACCCAACTTCTAAAAGCTGGTGGAAAAAGAATCCGCCCTGTTTTTGTACTTTTAGGAGGACAATTTGGAGATTATTCTATTGAACGGATGAAAATTGTTGCAATCACGCTTGAATTAATCCATATGGCGTCACTAGTACATGATGATGTAATAGATGATGCTGAAATTAGACGTGGGGAGCCTACAATTCGAAAGCGATATGATAATCGAATTGCTATGTATACAGGCGACTACATTTTGGCAAGGTCATTGGAGAGTATTGCTACAATTGATGCACCAAAAGCTCATCAAACTCTTGCAAAAACTATTGTTGAAGTCTGTATAGGAGAAATCGAGCAGATTAAGGAAAAATATGTGTGGGATCAATCAGTACGTACCTACCTACGTAGGATTAAGCGTAAAACTGCACTTTTGATCGCAACGAGTTGTAAATTAGGTGCAATTGCAGCTGGTGTCAATGAAGTGGACACGAACCGATTATTTAAATATGGTTATAACATCGGTATGTCCTATCAAATTATTGATGACATTCTTGATTTTACTTCGTCTGAAAAAGAATTGGGAAAACCAGCTGGAAATGATTTATTACAAGGTAATGTCACGTTACCAGCACTATACGCAATGAAAGACCCAACATTTAATTCTTTATTAAGACGTACATTTGACGGCTCAGAACCAGTAACAAAAGAACAAATGCAACAGTTAATTCAAAAGTTGAAAAAAACAGACGCGATTGAACGGTCATATCAACTAAGTGATCTATATTTGAACAAAGCTCTGCACATACTAGAAAAGTTGCCAGATCATCGTGCGAAACAATCACTACATGGCATTGCTACTTATATAGGTCGACGTCGTTCTTAATTACAGTTTCAAGTTGTCATTTTTCCATAAGTTTGGTAAAATTTTAACGGCTGAGTGAATACAAGCAATATACATAATAGAAGAGGTGTTGAAAATGGAAAAAACATTTTTAATGGTTAAACCAGATGGCGTACAACGCAATCTTATTGGAGAAATAGTAAGTCGTTTTGAAAGAAAAGGATTTACATTAGTTGGAGCAAAATTAATGGTCATTTCAGATGACTTGGCTAAAACACATTATGGCGAGCATAAAGAACGCCCATTTTTCGGTGAATTAGTTGATTTCATTACTTCTGGCCCTGTTTTCGCAATGGCTTGGGAAGGTGAAAATGTTATTAAGACAGCACGTGAAATGATGGGAAAAACGAACCCTGTAGAGGCAGCTCCAGGAACAATCCGTGGAGATTTCGGTGTTACTGTAGGAAAAAACATCATTCATGGTTCAGATTCTGCTGAAAGTGCTGAAAGAGAACTTAACTTATTCTTTGATGAAAAAGAATTTGCGACTTATACAAAACAAGATAACGCTTGGATTTACTAATTAACAAAAGCCTCCGTTCATAACGGAGGCTTTCTTAAAAAATAAAAATAAATCTGATGCTTATTTGAGTATTCAACTAAGGTTACATAATAAAGAACAGTAAATCGAAGTAAACTGCGAACTAATCCAAGTACAATAATATTAGTTTTACAGCAAAACGCTAGCGGAAGAAATACACGAAGACTCCTTGAAAAAGAAAAGCACTTTTTCTGCATGCGATGTTTCTCAAGGGAGCTTTCCTAGTCCTGCGGGGAAAGCGAAGTGATGAGACTCCGCAGTGAGTGTTCTAATAAAGAAGGCCGAATAAAACCGTCCTTTGCGGACAACGTCGGCATACCCCTTGTCGGGGCAAGGAGGCTCAGTGCAAGCCCGCGGAAAGCGTAGTGTATTTCTAAGGTAACAGGGAGTATCTAGTTTTATTATAGAGGGGTAAAGAAATGTCTGAAGACTATAATGAATTTACACTACATATAAAGAATAAAATTGGAATCGATCTTAGTTTATACAAAGAAACACAAATGAAAAGACGCATTACATCATTACGGAATAAGCGGGGATACAAATCTTTTCATTCATATGTAATTGCGATGGATAAAGATAAAGCGTTATTGCAAGAGTTTATCGACAGACTAACTATAAACGTTTCGGAATTTTACCGCAATCCAAAAAGATGGAATGTTTTACAACAAAAAATATTACCAATGCTCTTTGAACAAACCAATACGATAACAATTTGGAGTGCTGCATGTTCAACTGGTGAAGAACCTTATAGTTTAGCAATGGTATTACGGGAACACTTTCCCAAACATACATGTAAAATCATTGCTACTGATATTGATGAACAGGCATTAGCAAAAGCAAAGCAAGGAATCTATCAGGAACAAGCGTTAAAAGACTTGCCGGAGAAATTAAAACAAAAATACTTTACTTCACAGCACGGATTATATAAAATAGATCCAAAACTTAAGGATATGATCACTTTCAAAAAACATAATCTTTTGGCAGATCGTTATCCTAACAATATTAACTTGGTTGTATGCAGAAATGTCTTGATATATTTTACCGATACTGCGAAGGAAACGATCTATACAAATTTTAGTAAGTCGTTAGTTAACAGTGGTGTGCTATTTGTTGGTAGTACAGAGCAAATTTTTACTCCGCAATCCTATAACCTTTCTTTAATAGATACTTTTTTTTATCAAAAGTTATAGTACTCTTGTCCATCGACAAGGGTATTTTTCATCACTTAGAATATAAAATTGAAACACCGAACAAATAGATTACCACGTCGAGTCACTAGCGGTACTTTCCCATTGTTTAACGACTTACTAGTATTACGGGGGTTGGCTGCTTGAGGCAAGTATTATTGCTTATAAAATAACCATACGTGTGGGGATAAAGGGTTATTAATTCCTTACCACCTAATAGATTTGTTATGGTATAGATAGATACTAATGAAAAGAGGGATCCTATGCGCTATTTAACTGCTGGGGAATCACATGGTAAACAACTTACAACAATAATAGAGGGATTACCTGCCCAATTGCCCATAACTAGGGATGATATTAATAAATCACTACTAATGCGCCAAAAAGGTCATGGCAGGGGAAAACGAATGCAAATTGAAAAAGATTTAGTGGATATTACAAGTGGTGTACGTCACGGCTATACAATAGGTTCCCCGATTTCACTCGTTATACATAATGATGATTTTAAGCACTGGACAGACATTATGGGTGAGGATCCGCTAGAAGATGATAATAAAATGAGGAGAGTTGTTACTAGACCTCGACCGGGACATGCCGATCTAAATGGTGCGTTAAAATACGGTCACCGGGATATGCGTAATGTATTGGAACGATCATCAGCACGTGAAACAGCCGCTCGTGTAGCGGCAGGTGCAGTGGCAAAAACCTTGTTACATTTATTAGGAATAGAAATCAGTGGATACGTAAGAGAAATAGCTGGGATTAAGGCAGAAGAGACCGTTGATTTAACTGTTAAGGAACGTCAACAAATTTCTGAGTTATCACCTGTTCGAACGTTAGATAAAAATGTTGAGAAGAAAATGATGGATGCAATTGACCAGGCAAAAAAAGAAGGGGATTCTATTGGCGGTGTCGTAGAAGTATATGTTACAGGGATGCCTGCTGGAATAGGTTCTTATGTGCATTATGATCGAAAGCTCGACGGAAGAATTGCCGGTAGTGTTGCAAGTATTAATGCATTCAAGGGAGTAGAATTCGGAATGGGTTTTGAAGCTGCACGGAAGTTTGGTAGCCAAGTACATGACGAAATTGCTTGGAGTGAATCAGAGGGTTATTTTAGAAAGTCAAATAACTTAGGCGGCTTTGAAGGTGGTATGACTACAGGAATGCCATTAATCATAAAAGGAGTAATGAAACCAATACCGACACTCTACAAGCCATTACAGAGTGTAGATATCGAAACGAAAGAACCCTTTAATGCTAGTATTGAGCGATCTGATTCATGCGCTGTTCCGGCTGCATCAGTCGTAATGGAGCATGTAGTAGCTTTTGAACTAGCAAAAGCAATACTCGAGCAATTCCCTTCAGATCAGTTTCCAAAGCTAAAGCAAGCAATCGATGACTACCGTGAGGAAATAAGGTGCTTTTAATGAAGCAATTAGAGATTAAAACACGTACGGGGGGATATCCAATCTATGTTGGAAATAACATTCGGCACCAACTAACGAATTATTTCCCCAAAAAATACTCATCGATATGGGTTATTACCGATACACAGGTTGCTGAATTTTATTTAGAAGATATTAAAAAAAGTTTCATGGAACACACACGTGTTTATTACTCCGTCATAAAACAAGGAGAACAATCTAAGAGTTTTGATGTATTTTATCAACTTCATACGACTGCCCTTCAAAATGAACTTGATCGAAACGCGTTAATCATAGCACTAGGTGGTGGTGTTATTGGAGATGTAGCTGGATTTGTTGCGTCGACATACTTGCGGGGAATCGATTATATACAAGTTCCGACAAGCATTTTGGCTCATGATAGCAGCGTTGGTGGTAAGGTTGCCATCAATCATCCGTTAGGTAAAAATCTGATTGGAAGCTTTTATTCACCGCAGGCTGTCATTTATGATGTACAAACATTACAATCTCTTCCTGTGAAAGAGGTACGTTCTGGTTATGCGGAACTTGTAAAGGAAGGGTTGATTGGGGATACTGGACTTTTTGAAAATATAATGAAAAAAAATCTTTCCTCTATCTCCACTTTGATTTTAACAGAACATTTACTTAAAGGAATACAAGTTAAAAAATCAATTGTACAAAAAGATGAAAAAGAACAAGGTATCCGTGCTTATTTGAACTTCGGGCATACGTTAGCTCATGCTATCGAGGCAGAATCTGGTTATGGAAATGTAACACATGGGGAAGCCGTTGCGATTGGTATGTTATTTGCTCTAGAAGTTAGTGAATCCATATTTAAAATCAGTCTTCCAACTAATATTTTACAAAACTGGATGCAAGTAAATGGGTATCCATTACATGTAGGTGAATTTACTATCGAAAACCTGTTAAGACGTATGAAAATGGATAAGAAAGCCGTAAATCGTCAAATACAAATGGTTCTGCTAGAAGACGTTGGTAAGCCAGTTATTGTAAAGGTGGATGACGATGAATTAGAAAAATATTTACGATCATTTATGGACAGGATGATGAACAATGGGAAGTGAATTATAATGGCTGAAAAAAAGTTATCTGCAACAAAACGCTCACTTTCAGGTGTAATCAAGGTACCTGGTGACAAATCTATTTCACACCGTTCAGTGATAATTGGATCGTTAGCTAACGGCGTGACAAATGTATCTAACTTTCTCCATGGCGAAGATTGTCTTCGTACAGTAGATGCTTTTCGCTCATTAGGAGTAAAAATTGAACAAGATGGAACAAATTTAGTCATTCACGGAAAAGGAACACAAGAGTTAGCTGAACCATCCGAAGAATTATATTTTGGGAATTCTGGTACGACTGCTAGGCTAGTTTTAGGAGTACTTGCCGGATTACCATTTAAAACTACAGTTACCGGGGATGAGTCATTATCAAAACGGCCAATGGACCGTGTTGTTTTACCGTTAGAACAAATGGGTGCTAAAATTGAAGCAAGCGGTGATGATGCCGTCTTGCCTTTAATTATTCATGGTAATAACTTAACTGGTATTCAGTACAAACTGCCAGTTAAAAGTGCACAAGTTAAATCTGCTTTATTGTTAGCGGGATTGTTTGCTAGTGGACGTACAGAAGTACAAGAAGATACTGTAACGCGAAATCATAGTGAATTGATGTTACGTGCATTTGGCGCAGACATCAATGTTGAAGGTCTTTCAGCATCTATCACAAATAAGAAAACTCTTCAAGCTACGGATATATCTGTACCAGGTGACATTTCTTCTGCTGCATTTTTACTTGTCGGTGCGGCAATTGCTCCATCAAGTAAAATAACAATAAAAAGTGTGGGCTTAAATGATACCAGAACGGGAATTTTAGATGTATTAAATGAAATGGGAGCATCGATTGAAATAACGAATACTGCCAGTATAAATGGAGAACTAAGAGGAGATGTAACTATTTCTACTAGCAATCTTCATGGTACAACTATACAAGGTGACATGATTCCGCGACTAATTGATGAAATTCCAGTTATAGCACTTTTAGCGACACAGGCAGATGGTATAACAATTATTAAAAATGCAGAGGAACTTAGGTTTAAGGAAACAGATCGAATCGACGCTATTGTCGATGTTTTATCAAAATTAGGAGCAAAAATTGAAGGAACAGATGATGGTATGGTGATTCACGGTAAAACGTCACTACATGGTGGAAGTGTTTCGAGTTATCAAGATCATCGAATCGCTATGATGGCATCAATTGCGTCATTAATCACTGATGGTGAAGTACTATTAGATGATGATTCAAGCATTGCAATTTCGTATCCTGGTTTTTTTCAAGACTTAGAGAAGCTAAGTTATTAAGTTAATTAGTTGGATAATGTAATAAATGATGGGGTGTACCGGATGGAAACGATTATGGAAGCTGTTCATTTGATGGAGAATAAAAAAACAAAAGAAGCGATTGATTTATTAGAAAGTCATCTTCCTACTGCCGATGAGGATGAAAAATTTACTATAGCAGAATTATATATTCAATGGGGAATTTATTCAGAAGCAAGTTATATATTAGAAGATTTGCTACAACAATATCCAGATGAAAGTGAACTGCGCATTATGCTTGCCGATATCTATATTGAATTGGACAATGATGAAAAGGCAATTGATTTACTAGACGATATTAAATCAGATGACCCAGCATATATGCAAACATTAATTCAGTTAGCCGACCTTTATCAAGCGCAAGGCCTATTTGAAGTAGCGGAACAAAAACTGTTGGCGGCAAAACAGCTTGATCCGGAAGAGGTACTGATAGACTTTGCACTAGGGGAATTATTTTTCTCAACAGGTGACTATTTGAAGGCAATTACCTATTATGATCGTGTTTTACCAAAAACGTTGGAAATTGCTAACGTTTCAATTAATGACAGGCTTGCAGAGGCAAATGCTGCAGCAGGTGAATATGAACTTGCTTTAACTTATTTTCAGGAATTAGAAAGTGAAAATTCCGATACTCTGTTTAAGTATGGTTTTACAGCTGCACATGCGAATCGAAACGATATTGCAATCAAAGCTTGGGAACATGTGATTGAAATAGACCCACATTATCTTACTGTTTATTATGAACTGGCACGAGTATATGAGACGGAAGAACGGGTACAGGAAGCATATGATACAATTAAAAAAGGATTACAGCTTGATGATTTTAATAAAGAGATGTATTTTTACGCAGGTAACCTAGCACATCAGCTTAATCAAAATGATGAAAGCGAAAAATATATTCGTGAAGCAGTAGCGATTGAACCAGATTATAAAGAGGCGATTTTATTTCTTATAGAACTACTAAAAGAACAGAATAAATATGACGAAATTAGCGAACTTATCCTTGAGGTAAAGAAGATGGGCGCTGATGATCCTCAATATGATTGGGAACTTGCACGTGCATTTAATGAAATAGAATCGTATAAAGATGCATTAAATCAATATGATGAAGCATATAATAGATTAAATACGGATAGTGACTTTTTGAAGGAATACGCATATTTTTTAACTGAGGAGGGTAGAACAAAGAAAGCTATTCAAGTTTTCCGTGAATATTTAGCAATTCAACCATTAGATGCGGATGTGGAGGAATATGTGGACCGGTTAGTTCAAGCTAACGAGATTTAGTATAATAATGAGGGAGGAAACTGTAATGCAAGCTCCTATTTCCATTCAAGATAAAAAGACATTTATTGAATGGTTTTTAAATCATTATCAGCTAAAAAAGCGTGAAAGCGTTTGGATTTTAAATTATTTAGTTAATCATGATAATCTTCTAAACAACGTGCATTTCATAAGAGATGCAAAATTCTGTCCCAGAGGTATCATTATTTCGACACAGTGTTCTGAAGATGCACCTTTTCGATTTTATAAGAATCATTTAGTTACAACTGATGCAGAAAAATCATTCCACGATATTCGAATGAATAGAGACGAGGCGCTTTATATCCAATTGAATTTTCATAATGCTATTCAAAATGCTTCTTATGTCGCGGTTCTAGAAGATAATCCATTTATTCCAGAGGACTACTATATAACTGAAAGCGATGAGAAGAATGCAGTAAAGCTTCTTGATAAAATTTTATACGACTATCAAAAGAAAGAACTTCAAATGGCGATTGATCGTAGTCTAGATAATAATGATCAGCAGCTATTTATGCAACTAACGAAAAAATTACATAAACTTGATAAGTCAACTGGTAATCAACCTAATTTGTTGAGGCAATAGGTTGATTTTTTTTGTCAAAATAAGATAAACTTTAATCATTAAACTGGTTTTTGCTGGTTTTTATAGAAAGGAAGTAAATATACGTGAGATGGATAAAAAAGGATTTGGAACAATACATACAGGCTAAGGAATATGTTGATACTATTATTATACCGTTAATGCCATTTCAGCTAGGAAATGACTCAAACTTGGTAAAAGATGCATTTCAGACGGAAGCTCTTTCTATTTTTGTTAAAGAAATTGAAAAAGATCTTGCAGGCAGGGTAGTATTAACTCCAAACTATACATATGTAAAAGGTGCCGATAAGGAACAAGAGGTTAGTCGATTAAATGAGTGGATAACAGAAAGTGCAACCCAGCCATTTAAATACACGTTTTTAATTACCTTTGATTCATCATGGAAGAAAATTGAGCAATCGCTTGACGGTACACTTATGTGGTTACCTGGGATTCAATCAGGAGATCTATATTCTAAGGAGATGCATGACTTTATACATGGTCAAGTAACACAAATTAGCGAATTAATTCAATCTTATTGGGAAACAATAGAGTAATATATAATATGTATGATAAAAATACAATTGCATCTGTTTTGTTACATTTTTGAATACATATTGACCGAACAAGCAGTTTGCGCTATCATGGTAATGTCCTAGTAATCTGATTAAATTTATAATTGTCCGTGATAACATGAAAGAGGGGGGAAAATCATGAGCGAAAACAAGCAACAAGTATCCCGTCGACAATTCCTGAACTATACACTTACAGGTGTAGGTGGTTTTATGGCAGCAGGTATGCTTGCTCCAATGTTAGGAATGGCTGTTGATCCTATTTTGAATAATACAAAAGCAGGAGATTTAGCAAACGTTGGACTAGCTGCCGAAGATATAACAAGTGAACCACAGCGTGTGGACTGGAAAGTTAATCAAGTAGATGCTTGGTATGAATCAGAGGTTAGTAAATCAGCCTGGGTGTATAAAGATGATAATGGTGATATCGTAGCACTTTCTCCAGTATGTAAACACTTAGGATGTGTTGTTTCATGGGAAGGTAGCGCAGACTATCCGGATCAGTTCTATTGCCCATGTCATGCTGGTCGTTATTACAAAAATGGTGTTAACGTACCAAATACACCTCCTTTAGCACCACTTGATGTTTACAAATCAAAAATTGAAAACGGGATGTTATTTTTAGGTAATGCACATCCGAGAGGGGAGGCGTAATAATAAATGCTACAGAAAATGTATGATTGGATTGATGAACGCGTAGACATTACGCCTTTGTGGCGTGATATTGCTGACCATGAGGTACCAGAACATGTTAATCCAGCGCACCACTTTTCAGCTTTTGTATATTGTTTTGGTGGATTGACGTTTTTTGTTACAGTAATTCAGATTTTGTCTGGAATGTTTTTAACAATGTACTATGTTCCAGATATTGAAAATGCTTGGAAATCTGTTTACTATTTACAAACTGAAGTAGCACATGGCCAGATCGTACGAGGAATGCACCATTGGGGTGCAAGTGTTGTTATCGTTATGCTATTGTTACATACATTGCGCGTATTTTTCCAAGGGGCGTATAAGAAGCCACGTGAACTTAACTGGATGATTGGAGTACTATTATTCTTCGTTATGCTTGGTCTTGGTTTTACTGGTTATTTATTACCTTGGGATAACAAGGCATATTTTGCTACAGAAGTTGGACTTAATATTGCTGAACAAGTACCATTTATCGGGGAACAGCTAAAAACATTATTGGCTGGTCATCCTAGTATAGTAGGTGCACAAACATTAACACGTTTCTTTGCAATCCATGTATTTTTCCTACCAGCTGGATTGTTCGGGTTAATGGCTGCCCACTTTATGTTAATTCGTAAACAAGGAATTTCAGGACCACTATAAAAAGGAGGGAAAGCTATGCATAAGGGTAAAGGGATGAAGTTTGTCGGTGACTCTCGAATTCGTAGTGACCGCAAGCCGAATATTCCGAAAGACTATTCTGAGTATCCTGGTAGAACGGAAGCTTTCTGGCCTAATTTCTTATTGAAAGAGTGGTTGGTTGGTGCTGTATTTTTAGTTGGGTTTCTATGTTTAACATTAGCTCATCCATCACCATTAGAAGGTGTAGCTGATCCAACAAATGCAGGCTATATTCCGTTACCTGACTGGTACTTCTTATTTCTATATGAACTTTTAAAGTATGATTTTGCTAGTGGACCGTATACAATATTCGGCATTATCATTATTCCTGGTTTAGCTTTTGGCGGATTATTACTGGCGCCGTTTCTAGATCGCGGACCTGGGCGCAGACCACATCAAAGACCTATTGCAGTTGCAATGATGATTTTAGGTCTTGCATCAGTTATGTGGCTTACGTATGAATCTGCTGCACATGTTGATTGGGAAGCACGTGCAGAAGCTAATAAACCAGTTCCAGCAACAGAAATTGATACAAGTCAACCAGGATATAAGGTTTATGAATCTAACTGTATGACATGTCATGGTGATCAATTACAAGGTGGCCCTGCAGCACCTTCGTTAATCGGTATTGACCATTCAAAAGAAGAAATTATGAAAATCGCCCAGGAGGGTATTGGTAAAATGCCTGCTGGAATTTTCAAAGGAACTGAAGAAGAACTTGCACAGTTAGCAGAATTTATCGTTAAAGTTAACGAAAAAGCCAAATAACGGTTTATTCTAATAAAAAAGACACCTTGCCATCGGATGTGGTGAAGGTGTCTTTTTACATAGTATCGAAAGGAAGAGAATTATGCTTCACTACATATTACGCGATAAAGCATTTCTGTTTTTATTGTTTTTTGTAAATCTTTTCGGAACAATTTATGGTTATTACTGGTATAGATTTCAATTAGTGGAAACGCCTGATATATTTTTAATATTTGTACCTGATAGTCCAACAGCCAGTCTATTTTTTACTATCGTAATTTTCTTTTTCCTCTTCAAAAAAAATGTTCCTTATATTGAAGCATTGGCAATTATTACCTTGTTTAAGTATGGTGTTTGGGCAGTGGTTATGAACATCTTTACTTTATTTGAGGTCGGTTCGATTGGATGGCAGGGTTATATGCTGATCATTTCCCATGGAGCAATGGCAGTACAAGGAATATTATATGCCCCATATTATCGACTTAAAATACGTCATATTGCTGTTGCTGCGGTTTGGACGCTACATAATGAAATTATCGATTATGTATTTGGGATGATGCCAATTTATTCTTCTTTAAGCGAATACATGCAAGAAATAGGATATTTTACTTTTTGGTTAAGTGTTTTATCCATTTTCATCGCGTATCAATTAACCATTAATAATAAAAATAAACAAACCTTATAGTGCGTTACTTGTTATATCAGTCAAATCTTTATCATAAATTAATAAGGTAAATGATATGGAGAGGCTGATCACCTATGATTACATCGGTTATTAATCTTGTCCAAAGTATGTCATCAATTGTTTGGGTAATTGTAGCTGTTGGAGGGACGATCATAGTAGTATTAGCGTATGTAAGTTGGATAAAATATAAAGAAGAAAAAAAGCAGCAGAAAAAGAATTCAAACAGTTGACTAAAATCACTTTTTTGACTAAAATTGACCTTAGAAAGATATATCATTTGATGGAGGAATGGACATGTCACTCGGTGGATATATAATATATATTGCGCTGTTAATCATTATCCCGCTTTGGGCACAGTCGAAAGTAAAAAGAACCTATAAAAAGTATTCAAAAAAAGCAACATCATCCTATATGACAGGAGCAGAGGTTGCTCGGAAAATCTTAAATGATAATGGTATATATGATGTTGAAGTTGAAGAAACTCGCGGTTTTTTATCTGATCATTACGATCCACGAAAAAAGGTCGTTCGCTTATCTAGTGGAAACTACCATGGGCAGTCAATGGCTTCATCTGCTATTGCGGCACACGAAGTTGGTCATGCAATTCAAGATGCGGAAGCATACGCATTTTTACGTTTTAGACACGCATTAGTTCCTGTTGCAAATCTTGGCTCCAATCTATCTATTTTCCTAATTATAGGTGGATTTTTATTGGGAATGATGAACCTTGTATTATTTGGAATAATCTTCTTTGCAGCTGCAGTATTATTTCAATTGGTTACTTTACCAGTTGAATTTAATGCATCTAGCCGCGCAATGACACAATTAATATCAACAGGTGTTATCAAAAATAATGAAGAGCGTGAAACGAAAAAAGTGCTTAATGCAGCAGCATTAACATATGTTGCAGCAGCGCTAGTAGCTCTCGCGGAGTTAATTCGCTTTATATTAATCTTTACAGGAAACGATGAATAATATATACAAAAGGATGGCAAAATCGCCATCCTTTTTTCTTTAATTCGTAAATTTATTGCATATAATGCTTCGTAGTTGAAGTAAACTGCGAACTAGTGAAAATTCATGTTTATGGTAACAGCAACGTTGATTTCCGCTTTGAACAAGGCTAGTGATTTAACATTTAGAACGTACTGGAAAGATTGCATGCAGGAAGTCAGCTAGCGGACACACGATCCCTTATTTGAGTAAAATAAGGGTAAATGCGGTTGTTATCGGACTCAGGATTCCTTATTTGAATAAAAACAGTTGAAAATCATGTTTTTTAGCTGAATAAGGCATCGTGTGTCCGATAATCCTCGAAATAAAGGTAAATAAGGTAAATAAGGTAAATAAGGAATCCTCAGTCCGATACCAAGCAGTGTCCCTTGCCGTACGATAGCTAGCCACCATGTTTAGTTCACAGTTTACTTATTACGTGCCAAGAACTAAAAATTTAAAGAACGAACTTTTCTAATCAACTATTGGATTTTTATTTTCATCTAACGTAAATCCTTCACCAACAACATCATGTACAGAACTCATTGCTACAAACGCATGCGGATCAATACTGTTAATTAGGTTTTTTAACCGGACAATTTCATTTCGTCCGACTACACAGTACAGAACATCGCGATTCTCTCCAGTAAAACTTCCTCTTCCTGCTAAAACCGTCACACCGCGATCCATTTGCTTATGAATTTCCTTTGCAATTTCACCGCTTTTACCTGAAATGATTGTTGCACCTCTTGCAGAATAAGCACCCTCCTGAATAAAGTCAATCACCCGTGCCCCAATATACACTGCAACTAAGGTATACATTCCTTCTTTTAATTCTAAGAAAGTAATAACGGATGTTGTAATAACAATAGCATCAAATAAAAACATGGTTTTCCCCATACTCCATCCAACATACTTATGAACTAACCGTGCAATAATATCTACTCCACCTGTAGTTCCACCATATCGAAAAATAATACCTAAACCTACTCCAATAAACACACCGGCAAACAATGCAACTAAAGTCATATCTGCGTGTAAATCCAATGGGTATGGGTTAATTTGAAATATTGCTAAAAATAAAGAAACAGATAGTGTTCCAATTATAGTATAAATAAATGTGTTTCTGCCTAAAAATTTCCATCCAATAAAAAATACAGGAATGTTAAGTAGGATATTAGTAATTGCTGGATCCCACCCCCACAGAAAATACATAAGTAGTGTTATTCCCGTAAATCCACCTTCACCGAGATTATTTTGCATATTAAAATGAACCAATCCAAATGAAAAAATCGCTGCTCCAAATAAAATAAAAATCACGTTTTTAACTTTTATTCCAAAAATCACGTTAAGCCCTCCTAAACCTTCTGAAAAACACATATTGACACACTTTTACTATTATAGACAATTTTAACCATTTGAACAATATACGCTTCATATTGGAGGTTTATAATTTGTCAATTTACCGTGTTTTAGCTAACATGAAGGGAGTTAAAACTATAGAAGGTGAATAAAAAATGACGAACAAAAAAACGTACACAACTTCCGAGATGCAACAACGAGTAGATGATTACATTTCTCAATTTAAAACTGGTTATTTTTCTCCATTAGCACAGATGGCAAGACTTACAGAAGAATTAGGTGAAATGGCTCGAGAAGTCAATCATCTTTATGGAGAAAAAACGAAAAAGGATACTGAGCAAGAGAAAGCGATAGAAGAAGAATTAGGTGATTTAATTTTCGTGCTTATTTCATTTGCAAATTCATTAAATATTGATATTTCTGATGCATTCGATCGTTCAATTACTAAAATAGAAACACGTGACAAAGATCGATGGACAAAAAAATAATGTTGAATTCTGATAAAGTGGGTGTAGTAATATGAATATAGCACTGATTGCACATGATGAAAAAAAACAATCGATGGTAGGATTTTGTACTGCGTATCGTCATGTTCTCGAAAAACATACGCTTTTTGCTACAGGAACAACTGGATCTTTGATAGCAGAAGCTACAAGTCTCCCAATCCATCGCTTTCAATCTGGTCCTATCGGAGGAGATCAACAGATTGGTGCGCTTGTGGCCAATAATGAAATGGACATGGTAATATTTTTTCGAGATCCATTGACCTCTCAACCACATGAACCGGATGTTAGTGCACTTATGCGTCTTTGTGATGTACACCTCATTCCGTTAGCGACTAATTTAGCAGCCGGGGAAATAGTAATTCGAGCATTAGAGCGCGGAGACTTCCAGTGGCGTGAAATCGTAAAACAAAATAAAGAGAAGGACAAGGATAAACGATGAAAATTGGTATAACTTGCTACCCAACAGTTGGTGGATCTGGCGTTATTGCAACCGAACTAGGTATGTTACTAGCAGAACAAGGAAATGAAATTCATTTTATTACATCTAGTTTGCCATTTCGGTTAAATAAAGTGTATCCTACGATTTTTTATCATGAAGTTGAACTTAATCATTATCCAGTTTTTCAATATCCGCCCTATGATCTTGCCCTAGCAAACAAAATGGCAGATGTTATTGATCGAGAGAAGCTCGATATTCTTCATGTACACTACGCCATGCCTCATGCTATATGTGCGATACTAGCAAAAAATATTGCAAAACACGAAGTAAAAATAGTTACTACGTTACATGGTACGGATATCACTGTCTTGGGAATAGACCAGACTTTTAAGAAAATGATAACGCACGGAATAGAACAATCAGATGCCGTAACTGCGGTTTCACACAGCTTAGTACAACAAACAAGAGAGATGTTAGGCATAAAACGTGATATAGATGTAGTATATAATTTTGTTAATGAAAATGAATATAACAAAAAAGAACTTTCCAATATAAAAAGAGACTATCGCATTCAGGACCATGAAAAGGTTCTCATACATATTTCTAATTTTCGTAAAGTCAAACGCGTTCAGGATGTGGTGGAAACGTTTCGAAAAGTTAAGGAAAAAGTAGATGCAAAACTGTTATTGGTCGGAGATGGACCTGAGTATTCCAATGTGTGTCAATTAGTTGATTCACTTGAAATGAGTGACGATGTCCTGTTTCTTGGAAAACAGAAGAATATAAGCGATCTTTTATCTATTTCTGATGTGAAATTACTTATGTCGGAAAAAGAGAGCTTCGGATTAGTGCTTTTAGAAGCAATGGCTTGTCAGGTTCCATGTATTGGGACAAATATAGGAGGTATACCAGAAGTTATCGTTGATAATGAAACAGGTTATATTGTTGAATTAGGGGATACCGACAAAGCAGCAGATTATGCGATTGAATTGCTACAAGACGAAAAGTTACTACATCAATTTTCACAAGATGCCTATTTAAGAGCAAAAGAGCATTTTCATTCGGATAATATTGTTAAACAGTATTTGAATATTTATGATCGCGTATTAACGGAAAATCAATAAGTTAGGGTGAACTGAATGCTTGATAAGACATTTAATGAAGCTGTAACTATCATTCATAAACTAGAAGAACATGGTTATCAAGCATACTTTGTTGGGGGCTGTGTGCGTGATTTATTATTACAAAGACCAATTTCAGATATTGACATAGCAACATCGGCTAGACCGGAAGAAGTGCAAGCATTGTTTCAACAAGTAATTCCAGTTGGACTTGAGCATGGTACGGTAATTGTAAGACACTCACATAAATCATATGAGGTAACAACCTTTCGCATCGATGGTACCTACTCTGATAGTCGTAGACCAGATAACGTTCAATTCATACAATCGATCGACGGGGATTTAAAACGTAGAGATTTTACAATTAATGCATTAGCTATGGACAAGTCTGGTAACGTTATTGATCTATTTGGTGGGATAGAAGACATACAAAAAAAAGTTATTCGAACAGTAGGGAATGGACAGGAACGGTTTCACGAAGATTCTTTACGGATTATGCGAGCAGTTCGGTTCTCCAGTCAGTTAGGTTTTATTATTGAACCTAAGACCTTAAGCGATATGGTCAAATTATCTCCTGAAATCAAAAATGTTGCAGTAGAACGACTTCGTGTTGAATTTAAAAAGCTTTTTGGTGGTGCACATGTCAATAATGGAATTTCCTATTTAAAAGAATCTAATATATTTAAATACTTACCAATTATGATAAACTATCCATATATAATGAAACAAATTCCGACAACGGTACAACCCTTACAAGGATTTTCTGAGGTAGTAGTTTTTTTTCATTTAGTAGAACCGAAAATTACATTAAATGATTGGTTTGCAGCATGGAAGTGTTCCAATAAGGAAAAACAGGACGGTATACATTTAGCTCGGTCCATTAATTATTTCACAGAAAATGGAATGGATGCATGGTTAATATACTCGTTAGGACAGTCTTTTTATGACTCCTTTATTCGTCTGTTAGACGTTTTACACCTACCATATGATGCTGCAAAAGAAGGAATGGTAAAAATATATCAAGAACTTCCCATCCAAAGCAGGAGCGAATTGCAGTTTAGTGGCCATGACCTTATTGCCTTATTTCCCAATAAAGAAACGGGACCTTGGATGCAAAAAATATTAAAAATAATTGAAAAAGAAGTAGTTTTTGGCCGTTTGCCAAATAAAAATACTGAATTAAAGGAGTGGATAAAATGGAATCCACCCGAAATAAATTAATAAAATTATTAGCCGAAAATGATTCCACTTATATTTCCGGTCAACAGTTGTCAAATGAATTACAAATA
The DNA here is from genome assembly GCF_055329585.1 of Virgibacillus sp. GM2-2. Taxonomy (NCBI): domain Bacteria; kingdom Bacillati; phylum Bacillota; class Bacilli; order Caryophanales; family Bacillaceae; genus Virgibacillus; species Virgibacillus sp. GM2-2. The sequence goes on from NZ_JBUZWC010000005.1 coordinate 108,902, forward strand.
TCACGCGCAGCAATTTGGAAGCATATGAAAAAATTAGAACAGGACGGTTATAAGATAGAAGGTAAAACTAAAAAAGGTTACCGTATCATCGAATATCCCAGTAAAACAAGTGAAAACACGCTTCAATGGGGATTACAAACTAACTGGTTAGGTGAAAAGATTGTACATAAAACAACGGTAACATCAACCCAGCATGTAGCACATCAGTTAGCCCGTGAAAATGCACCTCATGGCACTGTAGTTATTGCAGATGAGCAAACTGAAGGAAAAGGAAGAATGAATCGTTCATGGTATTCAAGTAAACAAAAAGGAGTTTGGATGAGTATTATTTTACGACCAGAAATTCTCCCTTACTTGGCACCACAATTAACACTTTTAACTGCAACAGTGATTGCAGATGTGTTTGAAAGTCAACTAAATATTCGTCCACAAATTAAATGGCCAAACGACTTACTTATTAATCGAAAAAAAACTGCCGGTATTTTGACAGAGATGCAAGCTGAACAAGATCAAATTCAGTACGTTGTAATTGGAATGGGGATTAACGTAAACCATAAAAAAATGGAGATCCCTAAGGAATTAAGGAGTAAGGCAACTTCATTATTTATTGAAACTGGCGAAGCAAAATCGATAAAAGATTTAATACAACAAATTTTACAGTCGTTTGAAGGCGCATATGACAACTATATAGCGAATGGATTTACCGAAACCAAACATAAGTGGGAGAGCTATGGCTATAAGGTTGGTCAAAAGATTACGATTAAAACAATGAAAAAATCTTGGCAAGCTATTTTTAATGGAATTGCAGAGGATGGGGCACTGTTAATAGAGAATGAAGACGGTACGGTAAATAAGATGTATTCTGCCGAAATTGATTGGTTTGGAGGAGAATAACTATGAAAACAAAAATTGATTTCCAGCGTATGAAGATGGATAACGAAAAAATTACCATGCTTACCGCATATGACTATCCAGCAGCCAAGTTAGCGGAAAATGCTTCAATAGATATGTTATTAGTCGGTGATTCTTTAGGGATGGTCGTTCTTGGATACGACTCAACTGTCAAGGTTACGGTAGATGATATGGTTCATCATGCCAAAGCAGTAAAACGTGGTGCTCCAAATACATTTATGGTTGTTGATATGCCATTCATGTCATACCATGTTTCACTAGAGGAATCCCTTTCAAATGCTCGAAAAATTTTTCAAGAGACAGATGCACAAGCACTTAAAATTGAAGGTGCAACTCCAGAATTGCTAACGTTAACGAAACGATTAACTGATGCTGGAATACCAGTTGTTGCCCACCTGGGGCTAACTCCCCAATCGGTAAATGTTTTGGGCGGTTATAAAGTGCAAGGAAAAGGTAAAGAAGAAGCGGATAAATTAATCCAAGACGCCAAAAACTTAGAGAACCACGGAGCAATGGCTATCGTTTTAGAGTGTGTGCCAATGGACCTTGGCAAAACAGTTACTGAGACATTGACAATTCCTACAATCGGTATCGGGGCAGGGGTAAATTGTGATGGACAAGTGCTGGTTTATCATGATATTTTAAAATATGGTGTTGATCGTTTGCCTAAATTCGTTAAACCGTATGAAGACTTAAATAGCTCGGTAAAACAAGCGATTGAATCTTATCGAAACGACGTAATAAATCAGACGTTTCCGACAGATAAACATAGCTTTATTTCAAAGTGAACATTGATAAAAGAAGGTATAAAACATGAAAATCATACGAACAGTTAATGAAATGCAACATCTAGCATTAGAACTAGTAAAAGAAAACAAATCAATCGGATTTGTTCCAACAATGGGATACTTTCATGAAGGACATATTGCATTAATGAAAGAAGCTAAGAAAGATAACGATGTCGTAATAAGCTCAATCTTTGTAAATCCCTTACAATTTGGACCTAACGAGGATTATGAACAGTATCCTAGAGATGAAGAAAATGATCTAAAGCAGGCTGAGTCAGCCGGGGTAGATTATGTTTTTATTCCAGATACACAAGATATGTATCCAAAAAAATTGGCGATAAATCTTGATATAACAGAGCGAGTTAGTGTCCTCTGCGGTAGATCACGCCCAGGTCACTTTCAAGGTGTTGTAACTGTATTAGCAAAGTTATTTCATATTACTCAACCGGCAAGGACGTATTTTGGTAGGAAAGATGCACAACAGGTTGCCGTTGTAGATGCGCTGATTGAGGATTTGAATTATCCAATCGAATTAATTGCTCTACCTACGATTCGTGAACAAGATGGTTTAGCAAAAAGCAGTAGAAACGTGAATCTTCATAGAGATGAGCGTGAAGAAGCACCGTGGATTTATAAAGCACTTGAGCAGGGGAGACAATTAGTGGTTGACGGAGAAAAAAATCCTGATATAGTTGTAAAAGAGGTTCTGGATACCATTAATAAGCACACTAGTGGTAAAATAGATTATGTTGAATTACTAAGTTATCCTGATTTACAGCCAGTTACAGCAATTGAGCAACATGTGATCTTGGCAACGGCTGTATATTTTCAAGGAGCAAGATTAATTGACAATTTGCTGTTTGATAAAAATGGTAAGATTGTTCAACGTTTAAAGTAGGGGGAAGAGTTATGTTTCGCACCATGATGAAAGCGAAGATTCATCGTGCACGAGTAACAGAGGCAAACTTGAATTATGTTGGTAGTGTAACGATTGACCAAGATATTATTGATAAAGTGGGGATTTTACCTCACGAAAAGGTACAAATTGTAAATAATAATAATGGGGCACGTTTAGAAACATACGTAATCCCAGGTGAGCGCGGTTCAGGTGTTGTGTGTTTAAACGGAGCTGCTGCACGTTTAGTTCAACCTGGAGATACTGTTATAATCGTGACGTATGCACTTTTATCGGACCAAGAGTTGAGTACATTCAAGCCAAAAGTGGCTCTAATGAATGAAAACAATCAGGTTGAGCAAATAATTGAACAAGAACCGCCACTTACGGAATTGTAAGTATTGTATAATGTGAAACTTCATTTAGTGGGGATCTTTTCCTGTCTCACTGAATATTAGTAGAACAGAATCGGACCTTTATGGGCAATTGAACCCCCACTTATATTACCCTAATTTCTTTGCAATCTTGAATAAGGGGTTTTACTGCCCGTTAAGGCGGGATAAATAGATTAAAACTCTTATCATGTTCTTATGGTAAGAGTTTTCATATATGTGGAGAGTAACTGAGGTGGAGTAATGGATAGGTACGTAATAGTTGATTTGGAAACTACAGGACATTCCCCAACAAATGATGATAAAATAATTGAAATTGGAATTGTCATTATTGAAAATGATGAAATTGTAGAAGAATATGGGACCTTCTTAAATCCAAATAAATCGATTCCTTCATTTATCACTAATTTAACTGGAATTACTGATGATGATGTTTCGGACGCGCCAATTTTTTCTGAAAAAGCGGATGAAATTGTTGCGCTTTTTGAAAATAGTTACTTAATAGCACATAATGTTCCATTTGATTTAGGATTTTTAAATGCTGAACTCGTAAATAATAAGAAGAAACCGTTAAATAATCCAGTCATTGACACTGTTGAACTTGCTCGTATACTTTTTCCGAAGGCGCCAAGTTACAAACTAGGTCAGCTTGCGGAATATGCTCACATTACGCATCCTAACCCACATAGGGCATTATCGGATGCGTATGTGACAGCATCCCTATTTTTAAAGCTGAAAGAAAAACTTGCAACATTACCTTACGAAACAATAAATCATCTACTTCGGTTAGAGAATAAGCTAAAGTCTGATCTATATAATCTTCTTTTTGACAGAAGTGAGAAATTGGCTTTCACAACTGAAGAAAATCCTAACATTACAGTGTACAACGGATTGGCCTTTAGAAAAGTTGATGAACAAGAGGTTGAAAAAACCACTGCGCAGGAATCTTTTGGGGATTTTTTAGATGCAATTTATGAAAAAGAGGGTTCGATGGATCGCTTAATGGATAATTATGAAAAAAGAAGCGGTCAACGTGAAATGTCAGAAGAAATTTTTCATGCATTTACTGGGAAAAAGCACGCATTAATCGAAGCGGAAACTGGCACTGGTAAATCTTTGGCATATTTAATTCCAGCGGTATATGAAACAGCGCTAAAGAAAAAAAGAATTGTGATCAGTACATATACAACTCAATTACAATCTCAACTGTTAGAAAGTGAGATTCCTTTAGTAAAACGCTTCGTTCCTTTTGAATTCAAAACCGCTCTTCTAAAAGGAAGGCAACATTACATAAGCCTTGAAAAATTCAATAAAGAGTTAAATGATGAAGTCACCGATAATTATGATATCGCGTTAACGAAAGCAATGATTTTGGTCTGGTTGACGGAAACTGATAATGGAGATTTTGAAGAAATTCAATTACCTTCAAAAGGTTTTTTATTTAATAAACGAATATCAGCTGAGGCAGAAGGTGTATATGATCAAACATCTCCATGGTCATCTAAATCATACTACCAACGTGCTAGAAAAAATGCTCAGCAAGCAGATATTATAATTACGAATCATGCCTTGTTATGTACTGACATGTCAAATGATTATCAGTTCATCCCTAGTTATCAAAAAGCAATTATTGATGAGGCACATCATTTAGAAGAAACTGTTTCAAAACATTACGGCTTGAAACTAGACTATACAAATTTTCAATACACATTAAACAATATCGGAGCAACAGATGATGGAAACTGGTTATCAAAGTTGCTTGTAAATAGCGATATTCAGTTACCAGAATGGAATGAAACTTTTTCACTAACCAAATATGAAATTGATGATTTATTCCGTATGTTATTTCAATTTGTTACAGAACAAAAGCGTTATCAAAAATCTTATAGTGACGTTGGTCGTATCCAATATCGCTTTGATGCTAATAAGGAAAACAATAGAGATTGGCAAACAATTAAAGAAATGGCAACAAGATTGACTTTTTATCTACGAGATCTCATTCATTTGCTTACATACACAGAGCAACAACTAGTTAAAATGGAGGAATTGGATAAAACTAAACAAGATGATCTTCTGCTTACAATCCAATCGTTACAATCCTATATTGATCGAATAGAGCATTTATTTTTACTTACGGAAACAGATCAACATGTTAAATGGATTGAAATTGAAGCATATGGTGCAAAAAACGCAGCATATTTGTACAGTGAACCGATAGAAGTATCCAAATTATTAATGAATGATTTATTCCATCAAAAGGAAAGTATCATATTAACGAGCGCCACACTTACGATGAAGCAATCGTTCTCCTTTATACAGGATCGACTTGGTATTCCAGATGAACGTTTGGTTACAAATAAAATAGCTTCACCCTTCACATACAAAGATCAAGTGCAGTTATTAATCCCAAATGATTTTCCTGATATAAAAGGGAATCAACTAGATGATTTCATTTATTCAACTTGTGAAGCAATAATCTCTTTGGCTACCATTACGAAAGGTCGTATGTTAGTTTTATTTACATCGTATGATATGCTAAAACGTTCCTATTATTTGCTCAAAGAGACCATTGATGAACAATATATGCTGATAGCACAAGGGATATCAAGTGGAAGTCGTACACGCTTGAAGAAAAATTTCGTGAATTTTGATAAAGCCATCTTGTTAGGAACAAGCTCCTTCTGGGAAGGTGTAGATATACCCGGAGAGGATTTGTCTAGTTTGGTCATCGTAAGATTACCGTTTCAACCGCCGAATCATCCAGTTTATGAAGCAAAGGCGAATTACTTAAAAGAACAGGGTAGGAATGCATTTTTTGACTTATCCTTACCGAACGCTGTCATCCGCTTTAAACAAGGATTTGGCCGTTTGATTCGTTCATCGAATGATCGGGGAATTGTGTTCGTATGTGATGCACGTATGATGAAGTCTCGATATGGTAAATATTTTCTTGATTCCATTCCTCATGTACCAACATCATACAGCTCTACAAATGAATTGATGAATAAAGCAAAAGAATGGTTTTAAACAAAAAAACTGATGCACTATATTTCTGTGCACCAGTGATAAAAGATTGGGTTAGGTAAAATTTTTGTTGAAAAATATAACAAACTGAAACAAATTTTCATGAATGCTTGTTATAATAGGTGATGAATTGTTTTTTTAAAAGTGGTATTTATAGTATGCACGTGGCTGTATGTACAATGTGTAGCAAATATTGATAAAACAAGAAGGATTTTAAAACGGAGGGAAATTGATGGATAAAAAATATGAAACAGTTGCGACTGTAAAGGTTACATATTCATCAGATCTATACAAAATTGTCGATACATTAAACCGTACATTAAAAGAAGACGACCTAATGTTTGGTTTAGCACTAGATGAGGATAATAATGCGCAGGCGAAATTCACAATTTACCGCACCTAGATGGTTAAAGTGGACGTTACTCGTAATAGGTGTTGTGTTAATTTCTTGTTTTATCTATCTTATGGTTTTGTATAGTGACATACAACAAACGAGAACTGCAAATTATAATGATTCGAAAGAGGTAGTAATTAATCAAACGAAAGTAAGTAACATCGAAAAAATTACCGAATACCATGGAGAATCGCAGTATCATGTGGTATTTGGATCTACTGCAGACGGCAAAGAAAAAATTGTTTATGTTCCGCTAAAAGGTAAGGATAAAGAAATAACGGTAATAGATAAGACTAAAATCATCCCAAAGGCACAGATAAGAAAGCAATGGGAACAACAGTGTCAGAACTGTGAACTAGTTGATATAACACCAGCAATGGAGAGTAATGAAGCCCTTTGGGAAGTTACGTATGTTGACGGATCTGATCGTTATATTTTTGATTATCTATCCATTTATGATGGAACTCGTTATCAGCAGTATCGTCTTAAATCAATTTTTCATTAGAAAGGTGATAAAATGGAATTAGCAAATCGAGTAAAAACGTTGACACCTTCATCAACACTCGCAATAACAGCAAAAGCAAAAAGCTTAAAAGAAGAAGGTCATGATGTTATAGGATTAGGTGCTGGTGAACCGGATTTTAATACACCTAAATACATAATTGATGCGGCTAAATATGCAATGGAGGATGGCATGACGAAATATACTCCATCTGGTGGTGTACTTAATTTACGTGAAGCTATTTGCACTAAATTTAAAAAGGATAACAACTTGTCCTATACACCTGATGAAATAATTGTTACAACAGGAGCAAAGCACGCACTTTACACACTATTCCAGGTAATGTTAAATGCTGGTGATGAAGTAATCGTTCCTGCACCATATTGGGTGAGTTACCCTGAACAGATAAAACTTGCTGGAGGAAACCCAGTTATTGTTAAAGCTGCCGAGGAAAACAGCTTTAAATTAACCCCCGAGCAACTGGAAGCAGCGATAACAGATAAAACCAAAGCAATCATAATTAATTCCCCTAGTAACCCTACTGGAATGATGTATGATGCTGATGAATTAAAAGCGTTAGGTGAGGTATGTCTCAAGCACAATATTTTTATTGTTTCGGATGAAATATATGAAAAGCTAATCTATACAGATGATAAGCACGTGTCAATTGCTCAGCTTTCAGAAGAATTGAAGGAGCATACTATCATCATTAACGGTGTATCAAAATCTCACGCTATGACAGGATGGCGTATAGGATACGCTGCTGGTGAGAAAAAAATTATAAAGGCAATGACTAACTTGGCGTCCCATTCGACGTCTAATCCTACCTCTATTGCTCAATATGCGGCTCTTGCTGCTTATGAATCAACAGAGTACCCTATTTCTGAAATGAAACAAGCGTTTAAAAAGCGGCTAGATACGTTATATGATCTACTAACCGATATTCCAGGAATAACGTGTGAAAAACCAAAGGGAGCTTTCTATTTATTTCCAAATGTTGCAGAAGCGGTTAAAGCTAATGGATTCAATGATGTAGATGAATGGGTGACAGCATTGCTTGAGGAAGAGAAAGTTGCACTAGTACCTGGATCTGGGTTTGGTTCAAGTAATAATGTTCGTCTTTCTTATGCAACTTCACTTGAATTGTTAACAGAAGCCGCGGAACGAATCAAACGATTTGTTATCAACCATCAATAATCGGAGGGATTACAGTTGAAAATCACGATATCACAATCACCAAAAAATCTAGAACAAACAGTAACGATCGGAGCATGGCTAGCAAATAAACGTTCGAGTGGTAAAATTGCTTTTTTACAACTTCGTGATGGTACTGGGTTTATGCAAGCAGTAGTAGCAAAAAGTGATGTGTCGGAAGAGGCATTTCAATTAGCTAAAAATATGACACAGGAATCATCTATGTACATAACAGGCAAAATCGTAGAAGATAAACGGTCACCTTTTGGCTATGAAATGCAAGTTAGTGAAATCGAATTAATTCACGAAGCTACTGACTATCCAATCACGCCAAAAGAGCATGGGACAGAGTTTTTAATGGATCACCGTCACTTATGGCTACGTTCAAAACGCCAACATGCTGTAATGAAAATTCGTAATGAAATAATTCGAGCGACTTATGAATTTTTCAACGAAAACGAGTATGTAAAAATTGACCCCCCAATTCTAACAGGATCGTCTGCTGAGGGTACTACAGAGTTATTTCATACAAAATATTTTGAAGAAGAAGCATATTTATCTCAAAGTGGCCAACTTTATTTAGAAGCAGCTGCAATGGCCTTCGGAAAAGTATTTTCATTTGGACCAACATTTCGTGCAGAGAAGTCTAAAACTCGCAGACATCTAATTGAATTTTGGATGATTGAACCTGAAATGGCTTTTATGAATCATGATGAGAGTTTAGAGGTCCAAGAACAATACGTTAGCTTCCTTGCACAATCCGTATTGTCTAACTGTAAATTGGAATTAGACGTATTAGAACGTGACACGAGCAAACTAGAAATGATTAAGGCTCCATTCCCGCGTATTTTTTATGACGATGCAATAACATTATTAAAAGAAAAAGGGTTTGACGACATTGAGTGGGGTGAGGATTTTGGGTCACCTCATGAGACGGCAATTGCTGAGCATTTTGACAAGCCAGTATTTATCACTAATTATCCTGCAGAAATTAAGGCATTCTATATGAAGCCAGACCCAAATCGCCCAGAAGTTGTTTTATGTGCTGATCTTATTGCACCTGAAGGATATGGTGAAGTCATAGGTGGATCAGAACGTATTGATGATCTAGATCTAATGACAAAACGATATGAAGAGCATGGATTAACGAGTGAGGCATATAAATGGTATTTGGAATTACGCAAATATGGTAGTGTGCCGCATTCCGGATTTGGATTAGGACTAGAACGTACCGTTGCATGGCTATCTGGTGTAGATCATGTAAGGGAAACTATTCCATTTCCTCGTTTGTTAAACCGATTATACCCATAAGTGTCGCTAAAACTCCTTTGTTATAATTATAACAAGGGAGTTTTTATTATCACTAATTCAGTACTTTTTCATGCTATACTAGCAATGAGGTGTTTATTATTATGAATAAAGCAGTTTCTTATCAACAAATATTAACAGAACAACTTCCAGTACCAATTAAATTACTTACGTCGTACAAATCACTTGGTTTAAATGAAATAGAAGCGATGTTAATTTTACAATTACATCGGTTTTTATATGAAAAGAATTATTTTCCCACTCCATATGATTTAGCTTCAACATTGACAATGAATGAACAGGAATGTGCAAAAACATTACGTAAGCTAATTCAAAAAAATTATTTATCTATACAACAGCAACAAAATACGGATGATCAAGTTTCTGAAGTGTACTCGTTAGATCCACTTTGGAACAAAATTTATAACGAACAAAAGAAAAAATCTGAATCTGAATCTGAATTTGATGACGGTAGCCTATTTATTTTATTTGAGCAAGAATTTGGCAGACCAATTTCTCCTTTTGAAATCGAAACAATAAATGTTTGGTTAGATGAAGACAACTTAGAGCCTTCTTTAATTAAAGCAGCTCTTCGTGAATCGGTGTTAATGGGTAAGCTCAATTTTAAGTATATTGATCGTATTTTACGTGAATGGAAAAGAAAAGGGATATTAACAGTGGAACAGGCTAGACAGGCTAGCAAAAATTTCCACCAAAAACAACAAACGACAAGCGGTGAAAGTAATACAAAAAAACGTGATACCTCTTTTTATTACAACTGGCTAGAGGGGGAGGAATAAGGTTTGTTAACTAAGGCACAAGTTAGGTTTTGTTTAGATGAAATAACAAAAATGTTTCCAGATGCAGAGTGTGAATTGAATCACCAAAATCCCTTTGAGTTAGTTATTGCTGTATTACTTTCTGCCCAATGCACAGATGTACTAGTAAATAAAGTTACAAAAGGATTATTTGATAAATACAAGACTCCCGAAGATTACTTAGCGGTTACCTTAGAGGAACTACAAAAAGATATACGTTCAATCGGATTATACAGGAATAAAGCAAAAAACATTCAAAAATTATGTACGTCACTGATTGAAGAATATAACGGAGAGGTTCCAACCACGAAAGAAGAGTTAGTCAAATTGGCAGGGGTAGGACGTAAAACGGCAAATGTCGTAGCCTCTGTAGCTTTTGGCGAGCCGGCGATAGCTGTTGATACACATGTGGAACGTGTTTCAAAACGTTTAGCTATCTGTAGGTGGAAGGATAGCGTAACACAAGTCGAAGAAACGTTAATGAAAAAAGTTCCAAAGGAAGAATGGACCGCTACGCATCATCGATTGATTTTTTTTGGAAGATATCATTGTAAAGCGAAAAATCCTAATTGTCCTGAATGTCCATTGTTGGAAATATGTAGAGAAGGGCAGAAGCGGATGAAAAAACGTTAAAAAAAGATCACTCAATCCAATGAGTGATCTTTTATATTTACTCTTGTTCTTCAGGTGGTCTTGACTCTGGATTATTTCCATTACCATTATCATCATTATTGCCGTCACCATTCGTTGGTTCTTGTTGTGGGACTTGTGCCGATGTTGTTGCAGGTTCGCTTCGATTTCCGGATTCGTCAATCGTTACGACTGATATCGTATAGTTGCCTGGTTGAGCACCCTCGATTACAAGACCTTTTGATTGAACTTGTTGTGTTTGTGGTGACCCGCCGCTTGGTGTAACAGTTACTTCAAAAGCAGAAAATGGCTTATTGTATTGCCATGAAACGTCAATTACGTTTCCATTTTTATCATATTTAGCTCTTAAGCCTTTAACTGGCTCTGCTGTTTGTTCCTCATCTTGGTTTTCACCCTCATCTTCTTCCTCGTTTTCCTCGTCTTCTTCATTGCCAGGAACCTTAACAGAAGTAGTTTGAGCTTCACTTGTATTAGCTGAATCATCTTTACTCACTGCAATAACTTGAATTTCGTATTCAGATCCGGGCTCCACATTCGAAATTTCAAGTGAGGTTTCCTCGGTGGATGATAACTCTTGCATAGCGCCACCATCTACACTTGCACTAACTTGGAATTCCACATCATTTGAATCATATTTCCACTCAACCTGAATGGAAGAAGATTCCTCATCATAAGTAGCTTCAAGGTCACTAACTGGATCTAATTGAGCATACTGTTCGGATGTTTTGCTTGGTGTATTTCCTTTAACAAATAACTCAGTTACAATCTCAGACTTCGGTGTATATTCACTTGGTAGTTTAGCTGGTCTAGTTCCTTGTTCAACAGCTACTTCAACTACTGAATCTGGTTTTTGAAAATCAGCAGTTTCCTTACCTTCTGATAACTGCATCATTGTATTTTTAAACAATGCATGAGGTATTTGCGTATTTTGAAGCCCTTGATCGACATCATCGTAACCCGTCCATACTGAAATCGTGTAATTTGTAGTATAGCCATTAAACCACGAATCGACAGCTCCATCAACACCGTCTCTATTGGTTGTACCCGTTTTACCTGCAAGAGGAAGACCAGGAATATTAGCATTTGTACCAGTTCCCTCATTCACAACTGTTTTCAACATATCTGTGATCATGTATGCAGTATAATCGGACATTACAGCTTCTGGTTCTGGTTTAGTATCAACTTCTTTTCCACTAGGAAATACAACTTTAGTTACAGCATAGGGTTCATTATAAATCCCTTCATTTGCAAAAGCGCGGTATGCACCTGCCATTTCTAGTGGGTTTGTACTGGTATCAGAGCCTCCAATTGCATCTCTTATACCCATATCCTCAATTTCATATCCTAAGCTTTCCGCAAATGGTTTAGCTGTTGAAAAACCAACTTCTTCTAACGTTTTTGCAGCCGGCACATTTAGTGATTGTGCAAGTGCTGTACGGATTGAAATCCATCCACGGTAATCTCTATCCCAGTTTCTTATTGGAGATGTTCCTTCTACCTCATATGGAGCGTCATCATTAATTTGGTGATAGGTAGACCATTTTAAGTTTTCAATTGCTGGTCCATAAACAGTTATTGGTTTAACTGTAGACCCAGGCTGCCGTTGAATATCAAGTGCGTAATTAAAATCACCTTTTTCCCGATTACGTCCTCCACCAATAGCTCGTATAGCGCCACTTTGTGTATCTAATACAACCATACCCGCTTGCATTTCATCATCGTAATAAGGGATTGGATTATCTTCCGCATCAGACATTAAAAACTCTACATATTCCTGCGCGTCAGTATCCAGTGTTGTATAGATTTTTAATCCGTCAGTATAAATATCGGCACCATCAACTTTTTTCGATACTTCTTCACGTACTCTCTCAATAAATGCATAGTAGGATGTTTTTTCTGGCTTTGTTTCTTTCAGTAGAGAAGTGATATCCACTTGCTTTGCTTTTTCCGCTTCTTGTTCTGAAATTTTTCCATGCATTACCATAAGGTTTAATACAGTGTTCATTCTGTCTTTCATTAATTCTGGATTTTCATATGGGTTATATGCTGACGGTCTTTGTGGCAAACCAGCTAATATTGCTGCTTGTGGTAATGTCAGCTTGCTTAAATCCGTAATTCCAAAGTATACCTCAGCTGCCTTCGCAACACCGTATGCACCGCTACCATAGTAAATTTTGTTTAAATACATTTCTAATATTTCTTTTTTCGAGTATTTTTGTTCTAGTTTTAATGCAAGCCATTGCTCTTGTACTTTTAGACTTATCTTTTTTTCGGGTGACAGAAATGCTCTTTCTACAACCTGTTGGGTAATGGTACTCGCACCCTCTGAACCAAACCCGTCGGTGATGTTAGCTATTATTGCTCCACCAATTCGCCAAATATCAATTCCTGGATGTTCGAAAAAACGTGAATCCTCTGTGGCAATTACAGCATCTATTAAGACCGGTGGTAAGTCACTGTATTCAATTCTAGTTCGTTGCTCAGATCCTAAATCAGCTACTAGATCACCATCCATGTCATAAATTTTTGATGAAAATGGTGCGGACAGTTTTTCCGCATTAATCTCTGGTGCTGTGGCAATATAATAGGTGAATAGTGCACCAACACCAATGATCATCGTTAGAATCAAAATACTGGCGATCAGTACTATTTTCTTCCATAAAGGTTTTTTTGTACTCTTTTTTTGTTTACGTCTTGCTGTACGAGATTGGCTATTTTGTGCCATTCTACATCTTCCTCCGTTCTAAAAATAAAGCTTATCAATAATGGCTAAATAATCAATTCTTTTTTGAAAGTGAAAGGGGATAAGATACCCATCATTCCTAATTGCCTGATAAGATATAGATTTTTTAGCATCTTTTAATTTGTCGTCCCAATAAGGAAAAAGTTTCTCAGCTAGGAACAAATATGTTTCATCAAACTGAGAAAAACGTATAAGTAAAAAAGCGATTCCGCCATGCTCTATAATGGAACGCATGTGAGCAAGTTGGTGGTCATGTATATTTGCTAAAGGAAAGCGGGTCTTATTTTTTGTTTCTTTAGCTTCAAAATCAATGTGTCTACCGCGGTAAATTCCATTGTAATCCGTAGTAGAAGCTTGTTTGAAGTATCCTTCTGTTATGACAGCCGCACTTCGTTTAGGATAATTCACCTTTACAATTTGTACGGGTGTGGGTTTTTTATGGATTACTGCTACATTGGTATCTAAATAAAAGGAGTTTGTAATATTGATGTCCTCCTCTAATGTCATACCACGGTTACTATAAACATTGTCCACTTTAGTTTTTCCAATTGACCTTACATTATCGCGCCTCGTTCCATTAGGGTAATTCATATATGGATTCCCCCCTAACATATTTACCTATTCTACCAAAAAAATGATTTAGAAAGTAGGTCATTTATGGTTATCCAATTTAAAAATCAAGACTATCTATATTATATAATAAAGCAGACAAAAACACACAATATCGATAATATTACCCGCACAAAGGCGTATCAAAACTTTTATTTTCAGTTTCCAGAGATTAAATGGGCGTTTCTGGCGAGTATTGTGTCACGAAATGCTGGATGGAATATGACTGACCTGAAGTTGAACGTTTTTGAAAAATTATTAAGTGAAAAAGAGCGCGAACGTTTGTTCATGACGTATGAACGAGCAAATTGGCTCATTTTTTCTGATGCTTATCCTCAATTATTAACGTATAAACTGTCTCGTAAACTAAACAAACCAATGTTCCACCTACTTGATCAATTTCATGTATCGGCATATATGAAGAAAGAATGGAACTACTTTTGGGAAAATCAAGATAAGGAACGATTGATGACTTCCTTGATTATTAATGAACAAAATATCATACAAGAACCAGTTTTGAAACAATCATTTTTTAAAAAACATATTTTTAATGATTTGCCATATCGACTACAGGATTTGTGTTATCTTAATGCTGTTATTTTACCTTCAAAGTCATTGCCTTTATATGGAGCTTTTGTACACAAATTCACAAAACTTTCAAATCGAATAATGCTTGGCAAACATTTAGGATCAATTATTTTTCATCCCAACTATTATTCAGATTTAGTGAATTTTACAAAAAGTGTAACCCACTCAGGGGCTAGGTGGGATTATGAGAAGTATTTACAGCTTCCTTTTCCCAAATCACCTTCACTTAAAACGGTTTACCCTCCTATAACACATCAGGATATTATTCGAAAAGATTGGTATGATTGGAGGGGTATAAATGATAAATGGATACAACGGGTAGAGAAAGATTTAAAAACGAACATAGGAAAATCATTTTATCGTAAAAGGACTTTGTTATTTATCTATGTATCATTAAAATCAATAGTTACGAGGTAAAAAAATGTCAAATACCTACTTTAAATTACCGTTTTACACTAGTTTTGTCGAACGTAAAGGGAATGAATTTTCTATGGCGAATACTACGTATAACAGTTTTTAAAGGAGGTATATAGAATGGGTATTGCTCAGAAGAATATAAATTTTACTGAACGTGGGGTAAGCCATAAGGATACAATTGATTCACTGCAACACATATATGATACGTTACAAATGATGGATCACGTTCTTGACCTTCAAGTAGATAAGGCCATTCATGATTCTTTTCAAGAGCAAAATAAGCAAGTTAACAACGCAATGAAAAGAAAGAGTGCGATAGTTCGTTCTTCAAAACAGTAATAATAGGAATAAACTCAAAAAAATGATAAAGTGGAGGTGATAGATAGTAGAAAGGTGCGTTACCTGAAATGGACTTGAAAGAATTAACATTGATGCTTAAACGACAATTGAATTTGTTGAAAAATAATTACGAAGCAAATAACCCCCCAGAAAATAAAAAGGATATGGGTTTTTTTAACCATGTCAGGAGCGAAACAGAACCTGTATATGAATATCTAGCGAAATGGGAAGAAAAATCACTAGATGTTGTAAAACAGAGAAAAGTAAATGTGCATCCTCATCAAATTACATCTACAAGAGAGAATATGGAGCTTTTGTTAATGCATAGCTACTACATTGATGTGAAACGAAAGCGATATATGGAATTAAATCATTCCGTACTTTATATTTTCGACCAATTGATTCGTGAGTTAGAACAATAGTAAACATTCTTTACAATTAGTATCGAATCTTTTATACTATTCTTCCACAGAATGGGGGATTAATATATGAAAAAAGAAGAGCTATTAGAAAAAGCAATTGAAATGCGTGGTAAAGCTTATGTTCCATACTCCAAATTTCCTGTAGGTGCTGCGTTACTTACAAAATCTGGTAAAGTTTATACTGGCTGTAATATAGAAAATGCAGCATATCCAGTTAGTCTATGCGCAGAAAGAGTTGCGATTTTCAAAGCAGTTGCAGATGGCGAAACAGAATTTGCCGAACTAGCAGTGGCTGCCGATACAGGTCGCCCAGTACCACCTTGCGGATCATGTAGACAGGTAATGAGTGAATTTTTTAAGCCAGAAACAACTATTCACCTAACAAATCTACATAATCAACTAAAATCCGTTACAATGGAAGAGTTACTACCATTTTCGTTCCAACCACATGATTTGCCTAACGCATAAAAGAAGCCGATTTCTCAGCTTCTTTTTTTATAACGTCAGAAATTATGGTAGACCTTATAAGAAAAACTTCGACATTCGCTATTAAGGATGAGGCGAATGTCGAGTTTATCTAAGCGATTTTTCATAAATAGATAATAGACACATATAATTAAAATTGACATTTTAGTTATAGTTTGAAAAAATAAAAAAGACTTTGTAGAAGATATGAGGTGATGATTAAAATGAGCTTAAACCGAATTAAACTGACTGGTAAAGAAATTCTTGAAAAAGATTTTAAAACTGCAATGCGTGGATATAATCAGGAAGAAGTAGATGAATTCCTAGACACAGTTATTCAAGACTATGATACTTTTCAACAAGAAATAGATCGATTAAAACAAGAAAACGAGCGATTGAAATCACAATCTGAACAAACAAGATCACGTTCTACTACACCAAATCACCAAGTTAATTATGATGTCTTAAAACGATTATCTAATTTAGAAAAGGCTGTGTTTGGTAAGCGGTTTGCTGAATCAGAGTAGCCCAATAAATACTAATGATTGATTTTATTTTCTATGGTATAATATATTTTGATATCAATTAAATACTCATGTAATCGCTGCATATCTTGTGTATGTAGAGGAAAGTCCATGCTCACACAAACTGTGATGTTTGTAGTGTTCGTGCTTGACGAAATCATAAGTCAAGGTAACCATTTGGTTAACGGCAGGAGACATCCCTAAGTCTTTTGATATGGGATACGATCCTTGAAAGTGCCACAGTGACGGAGTTAAATTGGAAACAATTTAAGTGGAACGAGGTAAACCCCACGAGTGAGCAACCCAAATAATGGTAGGGGCATCTTTGATTAGGGAAACGAACCGAAAAAAGGACAAGATTATTTCTTGTAGATAGATGATTACAGCCTGCGTACAAGGTTGACCACCGTTTGAGTACAATGGTACAGAACATGGCTTACTGAGTATTTGATGGGTCTACATATAATAATAACCTTCTTAAAGTTACACTTTAAGAAGGTTATTTTATTTTGTAACGTCAGAAAGTATGGTAGACCTTATAAGAAAAACTTCGACATTTGCTATTAAGGATGAGGTTTCTAAGCTGGTATGAAAGCTTATTGCATAAGTGCAGCTATGACTTTCGGCACAAAGCCTCTCTATAAAACAATTTTCTAATTTAGTTTCTATTTCATTAATGGGTATCATGTATGATAGACTGAACATAATTTAGTATGTTTTGGAAAGGAAAGAATTAATGGTGAAGCATGTCACACTTATCGCTACTGCTGCTATGGGTCTCGAATCAGTCGTTGCAAATGAGGTTAAAGAGTTAGGTTATGAGGTAACAGTAGAAAATGGGAAGGTTATTTTTGAAGCACCAATATCTGCAATTCCTAGATGTAATCTATGGATTAGAACAGGTGATAGAGTAAAATTACTCGTTGGTGAGTTCGAAGCTACCACCTTTGATGAATTATTTGAAGGAACAAAATCACTACCGTGGGAATCATTTATTACAGAAGATGGACAGTTTCCGGTCACTGGCAAATCGGTTAAATCTAAATTGTACAGTGTTCCCGATTGCCAAGCAATAGTAAAGAAAGCCGTTGCAGAACGCCTAAAATTAAAATATGGTCTAGCCTCAAAGATGCCTGAAACAGGTGCGTTTTATCGCTTAGAGGTTGCTATTCTAAAAGATAAGGTATCACTTACATTGGACACATCAGGAAGTGGGTTACACAAACGTGGGTATCGCGTAGGTCAAGGTGATGCACCTTTAAAAGAAACAATGGCCGCTGCATTAGTTAAATTAACAAATTGGAAACCGGAATATCCCTTAATTGATCCATTCTGTGGTTCCGGAACTATACCAATCGAGGCTGCACTAATCGGACAAAATATTGCACCAGGGTTCAATCGTGAATTTGCATCTCAAGAGTGGAATTTTGTAAAACCTAGTTATTGGGAAGATGCATTTGAAGAAGCAGAAGATTTAGCAAAATACGACCAAAAGCTGCAAATTGTTGGTTCTGATATTGACCATAATATGATAAAAGTGTCTAAACAAAACTCCCGTGAAGCTGGGTTAGGTGATTTAATTGAGTGGAAACAAATGCAAGTAAGCGATTTGTTTTTGCGGAAAGAAAATGGATATATCATTAGTAATCCACCATATGGAGAGCGGATTGGTGATCGAAAAGAGATAGCCAAGATGCACAAAGACCTTGGGAAGATTATGAAAAGCCATCCAAGTTGGAGTGTTTACATTATTACAGCATATGAAGACTTTGAAAACCAATATGGGCAAAAAGCAACTAAAAAAAGAAAGCTGTTCAACGGTTTCATTCGTACGGATTACTATCAGTATTTTGGGAGAAAGACGAGGGGGAAATGATTTGGATTCACTTACACAAACAAAAAAGGAATTTGAAAACTTATTAAAAGAACAAAATGCATATCATGAATCAATCATGTTAACACATTGGGATATGCGTACAAAAATTCCTAAAAAAGGTGTGGAGCAACGCTCTGAAGTAGTCGGATTCCTTTCAGAGAAACTTCATCAGTTACAAACATCTGAAAAGATGAAATATTATATAGATGCATTGAAAAATAGTGCAGAAGATGAAATAACCAAAAAAACGGTTGAAGAATGTGAGGAAATATATGAACGTAATCGTAAAATACCGATAGAGGAATATAAAGAATATGTAATGTTGCAATCTAAATCAGAGTCGATTTGGCAAGAGGCAAAGGAAAAAGCTGACTTTTCATTATTTCAACCTTACTTGGAAAGACTGGTAGAATACAATAAGAAGTTTGCAAATTATTGGGGATATAAAGATCATATTTATGATGCACTACTGAATAATTATGAACCTGGTGTGACGGTGAAAACGTTGGACAACGTTTTTCCTGAACTTAGGAAATCACTTACTGGATTATTGAATAAAATTTCAGATAGCCCTGTTCAACCAGATCCATCTGTTTTAGAAGGTCACTTTCCCAAGCAAAATCAAGAGGCTTTTAGTTTAGCAATTCTTGAAAAAATGGGCTATGATTTTTCTTCTGGTAGATTAGATGAAACGATCCACCCTTTTGCCATTGCACTAAATCAAAATGATGTACGGGTAACTACGAACTATGATGAAGCTGATTTTCGTACGGCAGTTTTCGGTACTATTCACGAAGGTGGCCATGCATTATATGAACAAAATATAGACAAAAAGCTTGCTAATACTCCACTTTCTGAAGGTACATCGATGGGTATTCATGAGTCTCAATCATTATTTTGGGAAAACTTCGTAGGTAGATCTGAATCTTTTTGGAATTCCCATTATGATTTATTTAAATCATATGCACCAAACAAGTTTGAAAATGTACCACTAGACAAATTTTATCGTTCTGTAAACGAAGTTAAACCATCATTTATAAGAATTGAAGCTGACGAATTAACGTATCCTCTACACATTATGATTCGATATGAGCTTGAAAAGGCATTGATTAGTGGCGAGATAAGGGTCGCCGACTTACCAGCACTTTGGAATGAGAAGATGAAAGATTATTTAGGAATTGTTCCACCTTCTGATCGTGAAGGGGTGCTACAAGATATCCATTGGTCTGGTGGAGATTTTGGTTATTTTCCATCCTACGCCCTAGGGTATATGTATGCAGCACAATTTAATCAAACAATGAAAAAAGAAATGGATCTTGAAAAGCAGATCGCATCTGGTGATTTTAATCCAATTAAAGAATGGTTGACTAAAAATATTCATCAATACGGTAAGCTAAAAAAGCCATTACAAATTATCGAAAACGTTACAAATGAAAAACTTAATGCAGCTTACTTAGTAAATTATTTGACTGAGAAGTATTCTTCTATCTATAAACTTTGATAAAAACAGGGCCAAGTGTCCTGTTTTTTAAAGATAGGGGATTTTATAATTGCATTATTTTTTTGATATACAACAAAGGAAACAGACACGCAGTCAAAGTAAATTGCGAACTAATGATAATTCATGCTAAGGATAATAGCGATGTTGATTTCCGCTGCGCAAGGTTAATGAAGTAACATTTTCAAGCGTACTGGAATCATTGCGATTGTTTGCAGGATGGCAGCTATCGGACACACGATCCCTTATTTGCGAAAAATAAGGGTAAATGCAGTAGTTATCGGACTTAGGATTCCTTATTCGGGTAAAAATAGTTGAAAATCACGCTTTTTAGCTGCATAAGGCATCGTGTGTCCGTTGTTCCTCAAAATAAAGGTGAAAAAGGAAAATAAGGCATCCTTAGTCCGATACCAAGCATTGTCCTTGACGTACATGCACCAAGTTAGGTCGTAGTTTACGGATATTAAAACTGATTCTTCTAGGGTATTTATTTTCTAATTTACGTGCATCCTAATTGAAGAATAAGGGGTGATAGAGTGGCATATATCAGTTCAATAGGACTTGGGATTCCTGAAAACGAAATACTCCAAGATGAGGTTAAAAAGCTTGTTAAATACATATTTCCCTATAATGAGAAACAACTAGACCGACTTATGCCTGTTTATGATCACGCGTTAATTGAGAAACGGCAGCTAGTTGTTGAAAAGGATTGGTTTAAAGACGCACATACTTTCCAAGAACGAAATGAATTGTACCAAAAATTTGCTGTTGATCTCTCTCTGGAAGCAATTGATCAGTGTTTAGCAAATAAGGAATTTTTATCTGAATCGATTCCACATGAAGCAGTCGATATGATAGCTTTTGTATCAAGCACCGGTATAGCGACACCATCTTTAGATGCACATCTTTTTAATAATCGTCCATTTCGATCCGATGTCGCCAGGATGCCTTTATGGGGACTTGGTTGTGCTGGTGGGGCAACTGGTTTATCTCGTGTATATGACTGGATTTGCGCAAACCCTACAAAGACAGCTGTACTAGTATGCTGTGAGCTATGTAGCCTTACATTCCAAAATGATGATGCATCAAAAAGTAATATTGTTGGCACTGCACTATTTGGTGATGGAGTTGCTGCTTCATTATTAATTGGAAACGAATCACCATATAGGAATTATAGTAAGATGACCGTTCCAAAAATAAAAAAATATAACTCTCACATTGAAAAAAATACATTATCAGTCATGGGGTGGGATGTTACAAATACTGGCTTAGGTGTTATTTTTTCTAAAAGCATACCAAAGCTTGTTGAGTCGTTATGGAACGATCATATTACTAATTTTCTAGCATCGAATCAATTGTCGAAAAATGATATTCATTCATTTATTGCGCATCCAGGTGGAAAGAAAGTATTGGAAGCTATGGAGAATATTGCAGAAGTATCTAGTGATAAATTTCATTACTCGTATCAAGTTCTAAAAAATCATGGTAATATGTCGTCAGCAACTGTACTGTATGTACTCTATGAGTGGATGAGAAACCCTGTGCCAACGGGTGAATTTAGTATACTATCAGCGCTCGGACCGGGATTTAGTTCGGAATTGCTACTATTGGAGTGGGAAAATTGACTACATGGGTTTGGTTATTAATTGAATTTATTGCTATTCAGCGTATTGTAGAATTAGTGATAGCAAAGAAAAATGAGGCATGGATGCTTCGCCAAGGTGCTGTTGAAAGAGGCGCAGATCATTATAAATGGTTTGTGTTGGTTCATGTATTATTTTTCATTAGTTTAATCGTTGAATGTAGTTTCAGGGGTACTTCAAATCAGTCACTAAATTATTTTCTATTTAGTCTATTTATTCTGATGCAGGTTGCGAGAGTTTGGTGTATTGCAAGTTTGGGAAAGTTTTGGAACACAAAGGTCCTCATCTTACCAGGCGCTTCTTTGCAGACAACTGGGCCATATAGCTTTATTAAACATCCTAACTATATAATCGTAGGAATTGAATTGTTTGTTATTCCTCTTTTGGTGGGCGCAACTTATACAGCAATAATTTTTCCATTTCTTCATATCTTTTTACTCATCCAATGGAGACTTCCTATTGAAAATCAAGCATTGGAAGAACTGACTCCATTAAAAAAAGGATAGCTGTTTAGCTGTCCTTTTTATGCATAAATTTTGCCATGTACATGAATGGTGTATCGATTAATGCTACGATAAATTTAATTACGTATGTTGTGATAAATATTTCAAGCCATATATCGAATGGATATTGACCATAAAAAGCAATACTACAAAATACTGCAGTGTCTACCAATTGACTTATCATTGTACTACCGTTATTTCGGAGCCAAAGATATTTGGTTGTTGGAAAGATTTTTCGAACCTTATCATAGATCCAAACGTCAAAATATTGACTTATGATATATGCAGTCATACTCCCCAGTGCAATTTGTGGGATTAATCCAAATAACGTTTCAAGTGCACCTTGAGCAAAATCACTCTCTGCTGGGTTAAACAGCAATGCACCCTGCATTAATACAGTCATTGCGATTAACGTTGAGAAACCGAGCCAGACAGCTTTTTTAGCATCTTTTTTACTGTATTTTTCGTTTAAAATATCGGTTGCTAAGTAAGCAGAACCGTAAATAATATTCCCTAGAGTGGCAGTAAGGCCAAATAGTTCAACAGTTTTTAAGACTTGAATGTTAGCAATAACTGTAGCCATTCCAATCCAAACAAACAATCCCATCTTACCAAAAAGACGATAAAAAAGTAGCAGTAATGAAAAATTTACGAGTGCAAACAAAATCCAGATTACTTCATTGGACATAGAAAATTCCTCCTTAGTTTTGATAACGCGGGAGTTTGCGAACCGCGGTGAATAACAGAATTCATTATACGGATTCCGATTATTGAATGCAAGTTATAAAAGCACACCAAAAAAACCGGTAATCAGAATGATTACCGGTTTCGTATATATGTTCCTTATTTTTTAACTACATTTGCAGCTTGAGGTCCACGTTCACCTTCGATAATTTCAAAGGAAACCTCTTGACCTTCTTCTAATGATTTAAAACCTTCTTCTTGGATAGCAGAGTAATGTACAAATACATCGTCCCCGTCTTCAACTTGGATAAATCCGTAGCCTTTTTCCGCGTTAAACCATTTTACTGTTCCGTTTTCCATGTGATTAATCCTCCTAAAAACTTTCACGTCAAACGTGTTAATACAAAGTAGACTTACACAAATAGTGCAGGAATTTCTAGTATCTTTATTCATTAGACACATTTTTCCATATATCTTCTTTGCTTGAGTCCAATATAGCTTATTTAGATTATTCAGTCAAGCCAAAAAACCTATATTCTTATTGATTATTTTGTGCTTTTTGTACAAATTTTTTACGCGCAAGTAAGCGCTTTTTTAATGATTTTAATATAACTAATTACCAATTTAAGGTACACTATACATATCGATAATATGAAAGGGGCATTCATCATGAAAACGGACATTGAAATTGCACAAGAAGCTACTTTAAAACCAATAGGGGAAATTGTACAAGAACTTGATTTAGATGTTAACGACTGGGAACCGTATGGCCATACAAAAGCCAAACTATCCGACAAATTATTAAAAAAACTTGATGAAAAACCGAATGGTAAGGTAATTCTTGTAACCTCTATAAATCCGACTCCTGCTGGTGAAGGTAAATCTACTGTTACCGTTGGCCTTGGACAAGCATTAAATAAATTAAACAAAAAGGCAATAATAGCATTACGTGAACCTTCTTTAGGACCTGTAATGGGAATGAAAGGTGGAGCCGCTGGTGGTGGCTATTCACAAGTATTGCCGATGGAAGATATCAATTTACATTTCACAGGGGATCTCCATGCAATAACAAGTGCAAATAACGCGCTATCTGCCATCATCGATAATCATATTCATCGTGGAAATGAATTAAATATCGATCCGCGAAGAGTGGAGTGGAAGCGTGTAATGGACATGAATGACCGCGTATTAAGACAAATTGTCGTCGGATTAGGCGGTCCGCTAAGAGGGGTACCACGCGAAGATGGATTCACAATTACTGTAGCATCTGAAATTATGGCAATTCTATGTCTTTCTACAAGTTTGAAGGATTTAAAAGAACGTATTTCACACATTGTAATTGGTTACACGTATGACGAAGAGCCAGTCACAGTAAAGGATCTAAAAATAGAAGGAGCATTAACGCTACTACTAAAGGATGCAATCAAACCAAATCTGGTACAAACTACTGAAAACACACCAGCAATTATTCATGGTGGCCCATTCGCAAATATCGCGCACGGGTGCAATAGCATCATGGCAACAAAAACAGCTGCAAAGCTTGGCGATTACGTTGTCACTGAGGCTGGTTTCGGAGCAGATCTAGGAGCTGAAAAATTTCTTGATATCAAATCCCGAGCTGGGAATATTGATACAGCTGCTGTAGTAATTGTAGCAACAGTACGTGCTTTAAAAATGCATGGGGGAGTAGATAAGAATAACTTAAAAGAAGAAAACGTTGAAGCATTAAAAAATGGCATGGCTAATTTGAAAAAACATATGGAAACGATCGAGCAATTTGGGCTACCTTTTGTAGTCGCAATTAATAAATTTCCTACAGACACTGAAGCTGAAACAGATTTTATTCAACACTGGTGTGAAGCGAATGGTGCAGACGTTGCCTTAACCGACGTTTGGGCAAGAGGTGGGGAAGGTGGCCTAGAACTTGCGGAAAAGGTCATCGGAAAAGCAGAATCCAAGGAACGTAATTTTAACTATTCATACGATGTGAATGATTCACTTGAGTCAAAAATTAGAACGGTTGCTCAAAAAATTTACGGTGCCGCTGATATAGAATTGTCGCAGCAAGCAAAAAAGCAACTTGCATTTTATGAGAAACAGGGCTGGGGCAAGCTACCAATTTGTATGGCAAAGACTCAATATTCATTAAGTGATGATCCAACATTACTCGGCCGTCCTGAAGGGTTCACCCTTTCTATACGTGAATTACGTGCATCGATAGGTGCGGGTTTTATCGTCGTGTTAACAGGACAGATGATGACTATGCCTGGATTACCGAAAAAACCTGCTGCCTTTGATATGGATGTTACAGAAAATGGAAAAATTGTAGGGCTCTTCTAATGGATAACCAGACAGAACAACTAAGCAGCGTTACCGATTATATTTTTGATTTGTTTTCGGATGATGCAACAGGTCATGACTTTTATCATATGAAACGCGTTGCGCAAATGGCTAGGATAATTGCAATTGAAGAAGGAGCAAATCCATTTATTTGTGAGTTAGCGGGTTGGGTACATGACGTTGGTGATAAAAAATTATTTAAAAATCCTAAAGATGCTCGAAATCAGTTGGAACTATTCATGGGAAAGATCAAAATACCGCAGTCGACAATTAATGAAGTGTATGAAGCGATAAATGATGTTTCATTTAGTAAAGGAAAAATACCTGCTACACTTGAGGGCAAAATTGTACAGGACGCTGATAGATTAGATGCAATAGGAGCGATAGGGATTGCACGTGTCTTTGCTTATGGAGGAATGAGGGAGCAGCTCATCTATCATAATAAAGAACCGGAAAGTACGTCCATTCAACATTTTTACGATAAATTACTCAAGTTAAAAGACTTAATGAACACTACGACCGCAAAAGAAGTAGCAGAAAAAAGGCATCAATTCATGGAAATATACTTAGATCAGTTTTTTCAGGAGTGGGAATACTGATTTAATGTCGAGCTATTTTCTACAAGGCACGCGAAAAGCTAATATATTCCTAATACGATACATGTTGTTGATTTAGAAAAGAAGGGGGAAGTTTCATGAAAGCTGTATTAATTGAGGAAGACTCAAAACGACTATATATCGGCGAAGCAGATAAGCCAACGATAACAGAAAACGAAATACTAGTTAAAGTCAAAGCAACAGCAATTAATAGAGCAGATCTTGTACAAAAACAAGGACATTACCCTCCTCCAAAAGGAGAGTCCACCATTTTAGGCTTAGAAATGAGTGGGGTAGTTGAAGAAGTAGGAAAATGTGCTGGGCAATGGAACAAGGGTGATCGCGTTTTTGGGCTATTACCAGGTGGCGGGTACGCTGAATACGCTAAAATTCCAAGCGAAATGGCTATGTGTATTCCGAAAAATTTATCCTTTGAGGAAGCAGCAGCCATTCCGGAAGTTTTTCTTACCGCTTATTTAAACATGTTTCGCTTAGGGAGATTAGCGAAGGATGAAGTTGTGTTAATTCATGCTGGAGGTAGTGGTGTTGGAACTGCAGCGATTCAATTAGCGTCTGTGATTGGAGCGAAATCAATTGTAACGGCTGGGACAAATGCGAAAAGGGATTATTGCTTGTCGCTCGGTGCAAGCAAAGCAATTGATTATAAAGCTGGTCCATTTGATCAAAAGGTTCAGGATGCAACCCACGGTAGAGGTGTCGATCTTATTCTGGATTTTATTGGTGCCCCTTACTGGGAACAGAATATTAATTCGCTTGCCCGTGATGGAAGGTTAGTTTTAATTGGAATGATGGGTGGCTCAACAATAAATAATGTTGACTTAGGGCAGTTATTATTTAAGCGAATTCAAGTGATCGGAACTGCACTTCGTTCAAGATCAGTTGCTCAAAAGATTGAACTCACAAAACATTTTTCTGAATTCGCGCTACCACTATTCAAAACAGGAAAACTGCGTCCAATTATCGATACGGTATTAAATTGGAATGATGTTAATGAGGGACATACGTATATGGAACAGAATAAAAATATCGGTAAAATTGTGCTTAACATAAATTAATTTTTAGAACAATGATATAAGCTTGCAACTCTAAGAACAATACTTAGGGTTGCAAGCTTATTTGAATGGTTTTATCTGACACGTTTAGCTCCAAGATATCGATTTTGCCAATAAGATTGTGACATATCCGCAATTTCAACTCCACCTGAGCCAGCGTGAATAAATTTATTATTACCAATGTAAATGCCCATATGTGATGGTCCAGGTTGATACGTCTCATAAAAAACTAAATCACCTATTGATGGCTCTGCAACACTTGATGCAAAATTCCACATATCCCGAACCGTTCGCGGTACAGTGATTCCTTGTGTTTCAAAAACATATTGGATAAAACCGCTACAATCAAATCCGTTCGGTGTTTCGCCTCCCCAAACATAAGGAGTTCCGATTAATGAGCGTGCAACGCTGGTAACCCCACCGTTTACACTTGGTTGCACCTCCACGTTTTTCACTTCTTCTTTTTCCTTCTGTTGAACTTCAACAGTCTTAGCGACAGATTCATCATCCGCTTCACTAACGTCATTTGTATTAATATTCTCCTGTATTTGTTGATCAACTGAAGTGTGTAATGTTTGTAAATGGGTCTCTGTTACTTCTTCTGTCAAATCAATATTATGTTTTTCTTCAGCCAATTCAACTGCTTTTGCTGTTAACGGACCATAACTACTGTCAATTTCACCTTTGTAATAGCCAAAATATTGAAGTGCTAGTTGGACCGTCTTAACATCCTCGCTCACCATACCAGGTGAAATTGAATCGGAAAGATTGATTAATTTATTTAGATATTTTTTTCGTTCTGCTTCTATTATCATATGTAATGTTTGCATGTTTGCCTGGCCAGTGACAAAAATTCATGATCCCGTTGGAATCTTTTTAATGCGTGTTCAGTTAATATGTCGAATTCACCGTCTATTTGATCATCGAAATAGGATAATTTATTTAGCTTATGCTGAAGAACACGAATAGCCTCTCCATGCTCCCCATAGCTTAAGTTATTCGCTTCAATTAATTGTTTACTTTGCAACATAGGATATGAATTTACGAAAACAGTAAATGGCTGACTTAACATAATGCTGTACAGGAAAGATTGTTTAACTACATGATCTACCGTAGCATTTAGCACACAACTATCCCCTTTCTAATAAAGAATTACTCCTAAAGAGATTTATGTCAAAAAATTTCTATATATGACCTATCGAGATTACGGTTGTGTTACAATTATTGAAAGAAATTGTAAGGAATACTATCCTTTTAGAGTGGAGGTAAGGGATAATGAATGGTGAACAAGCATACTTAAATTTGTGTGAACACGTATTGAACAATGGAAATAAAAAAGGTGATCGAACGAACACAGGGACTTATTCGGTTTTTGGACATCAAATGCGCTTTGATTTAAGTAAAGGATTTCCACTACTGACTACTAAAAAGGTTCCGTTTCGTCTTGTCGCAAGTGAATTGTTATGGTTTATTAAAGGTGATACGAATATACGTTATTTGGTACAGCACAATAACAATATATGGAATGAATGGGCGTTTAAGAATTGGGTGGAAAGTTCGGAATATAACGGACCAGATATGACTGATTTTGGAAACCGATGTCAAATAGATAGTGAATTTAATAAAATTTATCAAGAACAAATGACTTTGTTTAAGGAGAAAATTCTCCAAGATGATACCTTTGCTGAAAAATATGGTGATTTAGGTTCTGTATATGGTAAGCAGTGGAGAAATTGGAAAACCACACAGAATGATACAATTGATCAATTAAAAGAGGTAATTCATTCTATTCAACATAATCCAGATTCTAGAAGACATATTGTGTCTGCATGGAATCCAGAAGATGTACCCACAATGGCATTACCACCATGTCATACCATGTTTCAATTTTACATTGCTGATGGCAAATTATCCTGTCAGCTTTATCAACGTAGTGCAGATATATTTCTAGGGGTTCCATTTAATATAGCTAGCTACGCATTATTAACACATATGATTGCACACGAATGCGGATTAGAGGTTGGAGAATTTATTCATACACTAGGGGATGCTCATATTTATGCTAATCATCTCGAACAAGTAAATATCCAACTGAAACGTGAAGTTCGTGAATTTCCTCAACTAATTTTAACGAATGAAAAGTCTAGTATATTTGATTTTGATTTAAGTGACTTTGAATTAAAGAACTATGATCCGCATCCGACAATCAAAGCGCCTATCGCTGTATAGATTTTAAAGGAGGAATTCATCATGCTCTCTTTTGTTGTAGCAATGGATCGAAACCGTGTAATTGGATTAAACAATGATCTGCCATGGCATTTGCCAAAAGACTTAAAATTCTTTAAAGATAAAACAACCGGTCACACAATGATAATGGGCAGAAAAACATATGACTCTCTTGGTAGACCGCTTCCGAACCGAAAATCAGTGGTATTAACTAGTCAAAATCCGTTCTATCCAGAGGAAGTTCAGGTAATTCATGATTTAAATACAATAAAAAAATGGAATGAAGAAAATCCAGATGAAGAATTCATGGTTATAGGGGGAGCAACGATTTTCGAACAAGTTTTACCCTTCGCTGATCGGATGTATGTTACATGGATAGACGAATCATTTGAGGGAGATACTTATTTTCCTTCTTTTTCCGATGAAGATTGGCATTTAACGAATAAAGAAAAAGGGGAAAAAGACGAGAAAAATCCGTATGACTATTATTTCCTGCAATATGATCGGATCCAATAGAATGAAAAGCTGCACTGTTATATTAGCAGGTGGTATGTCAACTAGAATGGGGATGAACAAAGCTTTACTTCCGTTACAAGACAAACCTGTCGTTGAATATATTATTGATGAAATGAAAACGATAAGTGATAGTGTGATAATAAACACAAATATCCCAGAAGAATATACGTATCTTGGATTACCGATAATATCGGACAACTATCCCAATGATGGTCCTCTAGCGGGAATGGAGGCAGTTTTAGCTCAAGTAGAAGCAGAAGTTTATTATATGTGCGCTTGTGATACGCCGTTTGTTAACCGATCAGTATATAACTATCTGTTTGAACAGTTAAAGGGTTATGAAGCGGTAGTCCCAATTTATCGAGATAAAATGCATCCGTTATCGGGAATCTACCGTAGATCAATCTTACCTAAATTGCGATATCAATTAGAAAACGAGCAACGGAGAGTGAGATTGCTATTTGATTATATTGCAGTTAATTATGTACATTCATTTAGGAACTACTCTCATAGGGAATTAGAGAAACATTTCTTTAACATGAATAATCCGAAACAATATCAACAAGCAAAACGATTTTAAGTTGTTATACCATGAACAAACGTGTTAAACTAATACCAATAAAAGGCACTATCATTTTGAACTTTGTATGAATTTTATCTGACAAGTTCGATTGATTATGGTACAAGCAGTATAATGAAACTAACAATATAAAGAAGGTGTTATAAATGTTATCAAGTATCGGTGTACCAGGACTTATTTTAATATTGATCATTGCGTTAGTCGTTTTCGGACCAAAAAAATTACCTGAAATAGGTAAAGCTGCAGGACAAACGCTACGTGAGTTTAAAAGTTCTGCACGTGATTTAACTGGTGATGCAGCAGACGAAATCAAAGAAACAAAAGCAATTGTTAAGGGTAAGGAAAGTAAATAATATCATCTTTCGGAGTGATAGCACATGTTAAGTAATATTGGTATACCTGGTTTAATCATTATCCTAGTAATCGCCTTAATTGTTTTTGGACCGTCTAAGTTACCTGAAATCGGGAAATCCTTTGGTAGTTCATTAAAAGAATTTAAAAACGCTACGAAAGATATCATGAGTGATGACGATTCCGATGATAAAGAAGGTAACGATAAAACCTCAACTAAAAAGTAAATTCGGAAGGTGTAGGGGATACCTACATCTTCTTTTATGCTCTATCTAGGGGAGTGAAACAATGTCTGATGAACGACAAAATCAACAGGAAAAAGAAATGAATGTTACTGGTCACCTATCAGAACTTAGAAATAGACTAATTGTTACGGCCATCTTTTTTGTAGCATTTTTTATAGTAGGATTTATTTATGTAAAAGATATTTATGATTTCTTTATGAATGATGTAGACTTTTCACTAATCGTCACAGGTCCGGGAGAAATCGTTTGGATCTACTTTACTATAGCTGGCATAGTTGCTATCATCGGCACATTACCCATTTTATGTCTTCAACTATGGTTATTTATCAAACCTGGACTTACTGCTAATGAACGAAAAGCATCTTTGGCGTACATACCAGCAGTTTTCATTCTATTTTTAATTGGTTTAACGTTTGGTTATATTCTATTTATAAAACTAATACTACCATTTTTATTATCACTAAATGATGGTATGTTTAATGAATTATTTACCGTAGATAAATATTTTAGATTTATGATACGGATAATATTACCTTTTGCAGTACTTTTTGAAATACCGATTATTGCCATGTTCCTTACAAGCTTAGGAATAATTACACCAGATTTTATGAAAAAGACTCGAAAGTATGCCTATTTCATACTTGTTATTATTGGAACAATAGTGACACCACCTGATTTTGTTCTTCAAATAGTCGTGGCTATTCCGCTAATCATTTTGTATGAAATTAGTATTTATTTTGCAGGTATTGTATATAAGAAAAAGCTTCGAAGGCATCAGGAATTTATGGAGAATGAGTCAGTATAGAAAAGTGAGGTGGATCAGGTGCGTTCGTTTTATCATTTTATTTTGACATATCGAGGAAAAAAGAAACCAACTGATCAAAGTCGGTTAGCCGATTTCATTTTCTACGATGGCAGTTTTCCAAAACATTCAACAGATTATGATGAAATAAGCAATTATTTAGAATGGAACAGTCCCTTCCCAAATGCTTTACAAGTGTTTGATGAACTTTGGGATGTGTATACGATAAAAGAAAAATAAGGAAATGCTCTGGTAAACTCATACCAGAGCATTTTTTACACTGTGGGAGTATAAGTTACATTACAAAAGAACTAAGGCTCACCTGTACTGTACAAGACGTGTGTATGGTTGTTGTTTAAAGATAAGAATGTAAAAAATCTGTCCAGCGCAAGCGAACTAGACACTCGAGACATAAGCAGTCCACTTCTGTGTGGTAAAAACCACCACACTACAGCATTCTGCTTATGCTTGTCATGTCTTACAAGGTGCTTGCGCTTTTCTTATTTCGTATTTCATTTCAATTTAAGATAAAGTCTAAGTAAAAAAAATTGCTAAAATCATGATAAAATAGAGAAGTTGGAGGGATTACAATGAAAATATTACATACAGCTGATTGGCATTTAGGGAAGATAGTAAATAGTGTACATATGACAGAAGAGCAGGATTATATTCTGCAGCAATTCATAACAATAGTGAAAAACGAAGAACCAGATGTAATCATTATAGCTGGTGATCTTTATGACCGAGCAATTCCACCGAAAGAAGCAGTTGAACTACTTAATCGAGTGTTCACAACATTAATTGTTGATTTAAAAATACCTGTCCTAGCAATTGCAGGCAATCATGACAGTCCCGATCGTTTAGATTTTGGTACACAATTGTTTCGTTCCCAACAGCTTCATCTCAAATCAAAGCTTGATATAGATCTCGAGCCGATTGTTCTTAACGATAATCATGGTCCAGTTTATTTTCATTTAATTCCATATGTGGAACCGGCAGAGGTTCGTGCGTTATTTGAAGACGATTCTATCCACTCTCATCATACTGCAATGGCAGCTATCGTTAACAAAATAAAAGAATTGAATGATATGAGTGAACGACACGTGTTTATAGGACATGCCTTTATAGCAGGGGGAATGGAGTCCGAATCAGAGGAAAGACTATCGATGATTGGGGGCAGTCCTTACGTTGATGCTAGTATCTTTCAACCTTTTTCTTACGTAGCTTTAGGACATTTACACCAAGCACAAAGAATAAAAAGTGACGTTATTCGTTACAGTGGATCAATTCTTAAATATTCTTTTTCAGAGTCGAATCATAATAAATCCATTACAATGGTAGATTTACAGGATAGTGGAGAATGTAATTTATCGTATGTTCCTTTAAACGCTAAACATGATATGCAAGTTATTGAAGGATATTTTGACGAATTACTAACAAACCCTATCGAAAACAATGAGGATTATCTTCATATTCAATTACTAGATAGAGGGCAAATAATTGACCCGATGAATAAACTACGAAAAGTTTATCCGAATATTTTACGATTAGAACGAAAATCGATAACATCTGCAACTAGTTTGAATGAATTACAAAAAATAAGACAACGACAAACCAAATCACATACCGAACTATTCGCACAATTTTACGAAGAAATAAAAGGAGAACCAATTCCTGAACCAAGTATGGAACACATTGAAAAAATTGTACAACAACTTGTAATTGACGAAAGAGGTGAATAAAATGCGCGCTATTTCATTAAGCTTAAAGGCATTTGGACCTTACTGGGAAGAACAGAAAGTAGATTTTACGGAATTAGGTGAGGAATCAATATTTCTAATAACTGGTCCAACCGGAGCTGGTAAAACAACAATCTTTGATGCTATTTGTTACGCATTGTATGGAAAGGCAAGTGGGTCTGATCGTGATCAAGACTCATTACGAAGTCATTTTGCCGAAATAGAGGATCACACATACGTTCAGTTTCATTTTGCATTGAACCAAAAAGAGTACATGGTGAT
Organism: Virgibacillus sp. GM2-2; assembly: GCF_055329585.1. Classification (NCBI taxonomy): domain Bacteria; kingdom Bacillati; phylum Bacillota; class Bacilli; order Caryophanales; family Bacillaceae; genus Virgibacillus; species Virgibacillus sp. GM2-2. The sequence goes on from NZ_JBUZWC010000005.1 coordinate 142,841, forward strand.
TCGCAGTCCTAAACAATATAAGAAAAAAGAACGTGGTGAAGGGTATACGGATAATCCACCAACTGCGACATTATATGAACTCAATAACGGTGAAAAACAATTATTGTATTCGCGAATCAAAGAAGTAAACGAAACAATTGAAGGTAAGCTAGGATTTGATTATGAGCAATTTCGAAAAATGATACTAATACCACAAGGTGAGTTTCGAAAATTAATATCAGAGAATAGTAAAGAGCGTGAAGCTGTTTTACAGAATATTTTTCACACGTATTTTTATGAACGAATGACAGATCAATTAAAAACCGAAGCTCGAAGTTTAAAAGAACAAATTGCTTTTATTGAGCAATCTATTCAACATGATAGCAATAAAATAGAATGGAAGCATATTCAGATTGAAGAGATTGATAGCATTCCAACTATTCTAGAAAAACTAGATATAGAGATTGCAGAGACAAAAAAACAAGAAGCTGTTCAGCAAACAGAAAAAGACAAACAATATCAAGAAGTACAAAACATGCAACAAAAATTGCAAAATGGAAAAGCTTTAAAAGAAAAATTTATTTTAAAAGAAAAACTGGAACGTGAACAAAAGGAATTAATCCATAAAGAAGACACGATTAAAAATACGAAGAAACGTTTGCAAGCTTCTATTAATGCCGCAAAAGTAATACCTTTTGAGGAACAAATGAAAATTAGGAAAAAAGAATGGGAAGATGAAGCAGAATTACTAAATGGAAAACAGAAACTAGTTAACAAAATAAAGCAGGATTACATTAGGGTTGAAAACTCATATAATGAGCAACTTCAGCAAGAGGACGCAAGGAATGAATACAAAGAAAGCATAAATAACGAGAAACAGCAACTTGAGCATTTAAAACTATATACGAAACTGTCGAGGGAAATAACTACAATTTCAAATAACCTTGAAAAAATAGATAAACAAAAGCATGAGCAGCAATTGAAAATGCAAAAAATTGATTACGAGGTGGAAGCTGCGGATAATGATCTTAAAGATTTCCACGATATTACAAGAGATTACTATACGATAAAAGACAAAAATGAGAATTCAAAATTCATTATAAAAAAGTTAAATACATTAACGAAAGAATTTCAGGAATTACAAAGACTACGAGAAAACTATAAAAGTAACGAAAAAAACTATCAATTGAAACAGGAAGAATTTGCTAGATTAAAAGAGAAACATAGGGAACTAGAAGCTGCTCAAAAGGAACAATATGCTGTATTACTAGCCGCTCAATTAGATGAACATACCCCTTGTCCAGTTTGTGGGTCATTGGAGCATCCGTCAAAACCATTGACGTATCAGAAAACGATCAATTCTGACGAAATTGATCATAGCTTAGAAAAACTTCAGAACTTAGAAGCAGCTCTCGAAAAACAACAAACGATATACTATTCTTCGAAGTCAGAAGGTCAAAGTCAACGATTACTTGTAGATAAATTAATAGCTGAAATCGAAGAACAAATACCGGATTTTTCAACAACCAATTTGAAAATTCTAGTCGAAGAGTGGAATCAAAAATCTCAACATTATCAAGGAGAACAAACTAAACTTTATAAACGGATTGAAGAGTTAACTAATGTAAAAAATCGAAATGAAGCGTTAAAAGAGGAACGAGAAAAAGTTAAACAAACGTTTGATCAATTTTCTGAGGACTACGATAAAATCAAGGAAAAATTGTTGAAATATAAGTACAAAGCAGATGAATTAAAAAATAATATTCCTGAACATCTACCTGATGAGAACACGTTTGAACGAAAAATCATGGGAAAAGAAAAAGAATATACGCAGTGGATACAAATCTGGGAACAGATTAAAAAGGATTACCAGGAATTACGAGAATCATTACAAAAAGAACAGACAATATTGGACGAAAAACAAAAAGCTACCGAAAAAGCAAAAGAGAATTATAATAAACAGAATAAGCAGTTTGAGGATCAAGTAAGAACAAATGGATTCGATACGATTGAAACGTATCATCAGTCAGTTTCTTCTGAAGAAGAACAACAGCGTATGGAAAATGCTATTCAAACATATGAAAAGCGTGGGGAGGAGTTATCATATCAACTAAGTACACTTACTACTGAAATAAATGGTAAACCAGAACCTGAAATTGAGTTGTTAGAAAATGAATTAAAGTTATCTCAAAACAAGTTCGATCAAATTAATGAATTACTACAAGTTATGCGCATTAAAATGAAAAACGACTCACAGATTAAACAGTCGATTGCTAAAAACTTAGATAGAAAACAACAATATGAAACTGATTATTATACAGTTGGTGAATTAGCGGAATTAGCAAACGGAAATAATTCGTTAAAGCTTTCTTTCGAACGTTATGTTTTAGCTTCATTTTTAGATGAGATACTATTACAGGCTAACTTACGATTGGATCGAATGACTGATCATCGGTATCAGTTAATTAGAAGTGGAGAGGTAGCAAAACGAGGTGCTCAGAGTGGGTTAGATTTGGAAGTGTTAGATCACCATACTGGTCAACAACGATCAGTTAAAACACTTTCTGGTGGTGAAGGTTTTAAAGCTTCTTTAAGCTTGGCATTAGGTCTAGCAGATGTCGTTCAATCACATGCTGGTGGAATTCAATTAGATACTTTGTTTATAGATGAAGGTTTTGGAACACTAGATGATGATTCCTTACAGCAAGCAATAGATTGTTTAAAGGATTTACAACAGAGTAATCGTTTATTAGGAATTATTTCGCACGTACCACATTTAAAAAATGAAATACACGCAAAACTACAAATTACGCCTTCACATAGTGGATCTAAGTTTGCATTTCATTTTGGAAAGGTATAAAAGTACGACAATGAAAAATAAAATATGATTAAATTCGTCAATTAATGCACGCTTATCTAAAATAAATGTTGTAATATGCGCTTTCCCGGGAAATATTTAATGAATTTTCTATGATTACGGACGTTTAAACTCCTTGTTTAGCCTACACCATTCTGTGTAAATTACGTAAACTATTTAGACAAATCATATAGAAATGAGGTATGTCTAGATGTTTCCAATTAATAATCGTCCGCCTGAACAACCTAGACGCATGCAGGATCCATTCAGTATTCGTCCTAATCGTCCTAATATGTATCCAGTTCCGAAATCTAAAGCATCACTTCCTTCATCTATTGCGTCTTATTTAGACCCAAACAACGGTAAATTAACAAAGACGCTTTCGAATGTTCAACAGGTAATGAATATGGTAGAGTCAGCAGCACCAATGATTAAAGAGTACGGACCGATGGTAAAAAATTTACCGATGATGTTGAAAATGATGAAAGCATTAAATGAACCGGATGAAATAGAGGAAGATACGAATAATGGTGACAAGTCGAATAGAGTAGATGATGAACAAGAATCGGTTGAAAAATCATCTGATAAACGTACTAATAGTAAAACTTCTTCTCCGAAATTGTTTATCTAACGTACGAATAAGGCTGAACACTTGATTTTTTCAGCTAAAAGAGAAAAAATAGAGGTACTAATTTCGGATTGGAGGAATTGATCATGACTTCAAATAATGAACTTGCCACTTTCGCTGGTGGATGTTTTTGGTGTATGGTAGAACCTTTTGACGAAAGACCAGGTATTAAACAAGTAGTATCTGGATATACAGGTGGTAGGACGAAAAATCCAACCTATGAAGAAGTGTGCTCAAATACAACTGGTCATTTAGAAGCTGTTCAAATCACATTTGATCCAGAAGTAATGCCGTATGAACGTATTGTTGAAACGTTTTGGCAACAAATCGACCCAACGGATCGTGGTGGACAATTTAACGACCGAGGTGAGTCCTACCAAACTGCAATTTTTTATCATAATGAAAACCAGAGAAAAATCGCCGAGAAATCGAAGCAAGAATTAGAAGAAAGTAAAAAGTTTTCTAAGCCAATTGTAACCGAGATTCTACCGGCAAAAACATTTTATCCTGCTGAAGACAATCATCAAAATTATTATAAAAAACATGCATTTCATTATAAATTATATAAGAAGGGTTCAGGAAGAGCAGATTTTATTGAAAAAACATGGTCATCGAATTTTGATAAATCAAAGCTAAAAGATCAATTAACTCCGATTCAATATAATGTAACACAAGAAAATGGAACTGAACGCCCGTTTCAAAATGAATATTGGAATAATAAAGAAGAAGGGATTTACGTTGATCTAATTTCAGGCGAAGTACTCTTCACATCAAAAGATCAATATGACGCTGGCTGTGGTTGGCCAAGCTTCACTAAACCGGTTGATCATTACCATCTAAAACAAAAATCCGACACTTCTTTCGGAATGAGAAGGACAGAAATTCGAAGCAAAACATCTGATTCCCATTTAGGCCATGTTTTTGAAGACGGTCCAAAAGAACAAGGTGGACTACGCTACTGCATGAATTCTGCGGCAATGCGTTTTATTCCTAAAGATAAAATGATCGAAGAAGGCTATGAAGGCTATTTATATTTGTTTAAATAATGTAATTAACTATAACAATAATATGTAAACTGGAATAGGAGGCGCAAAATGATTCACAAAAATTGGGAAGATAGACCAACAATGAAACAAATTAAATGTGTACATGCGGATGCAAAGAAATTTATAGTAAACAAGAAGTTAACACCAGGTAAAGTTTATGACGTTAAAAATGAAACGGATGAATTTTATTTTATCATTGATAATAGCAACCGAATTGGGGGATTCCGAAAAAATTATTTTTCGGAAACAAAATAACAGGGGAGGCCCCTGTTATTTTTCTTACTCGACAATTATTTTCAAAAAGCTATGTTATATTATTTCTATTAATGATATAATTTACTTACTATTTTCAATAATATAAATTGTATCAAGTGGTTAGAACCGAAATCTATCGATAAAGGACTGAACCGTATTGAAAAAGATTTTTCTAGTACGTCACTGTCTAGCAGAGGGCCAGCATAAAGACTCCCCTCTAACAACTATAGGGATGCGACAAGCTGTTCTGTTATCACGTTTTTTTGATAAGCAGGAAATTGTAATTGACGGTATCTTTTCGAGTCCTTATTTACGAGCCGTTGAAAGTATAAAACCTTATGCGAATTCAAATAACATAAAAATCCAATTGGATGAACGCTTACAGGAACGGATTTTAAGCAGTGAGCCTGTCGATGATTGGATGGAGGTACTTGAGCAATCATTCAACCAATTAGATTTCAAATTACCTGGAGGAGAATCCTCTAACGATGCAATAACTAGATCTAATGCCGTGGTAGATTTTATTTTAGAAGATAAAAATCTAAACAATGTAATTGTTGTGAGCCATGGCAACTTAATTTCTCTAATGCTTAAGCGATTTGATCAGACAATTGGATTTGATGAATGGAAAAACTTAAATAACCCTGACGTTTATTTAATAGAATCAAGTAATGACGAACATTCGATTACTTGTTTATGGGAAACAACTTAATTATAGGTATAAATTAGCAAGAAATATTCCTAGGCTTTCTTCGTATATTTCATCAAATTGACCAATTGGTAGTGGGTTTGTGCCACTACCTAGCTCAATGGTGAAGCCGGGCTTTTGATATTCCTGGATGTACCAGTCTTTATAACCCGCGTAACTGTCTACATATCGAATTGCCTCATAACCACTTACACGTTCATATTCATTTGCGATTACTTCTGAAATTGGGGGCTCGAAACCTTCAAATCCCCAATAAATTTCTTCTCCCTGTGTATGAAAAGCATTTACCCTTTCAAAATTGCGTACATTTGTCAACTCAGCCATTGCAATTGATTCAGGTTCAGACAATGGATGAGGTCCTGGATAATCTCTTGGTGCAGGACTATTTGGTTTTCTTTCGGCTTCTATTTCCCAAAGCGCAGGATATTGATTATTTAAATCAACCCCATTAATGTTTGCTTTCCAATTGGTAAAATCTGTTCCCTGATTATTAATCTCTAACACTTGTTCAGCGAAAGAAGGATCTTCTGGAACTCCATTTAATACGAGATTTACACCATCTGGGTTTACCATCGGTACAATTGAAAAAAACGTTTCCATAAATAACGGCAACATGTACATTCCGCGAATAGGAGTATTATTTGTAATAGCTAATAAATAATCATTTAAGAATTTCATGATAATCGGAGTTGTAATCCATTCATTGGCGTGAAAGGATCCGTTAACATGTACACGTTTTTGCCCAACTCCAACTCTTATTTCAGTCAAATCCTTTCCCATAACAGAGTTCCCAATTGTTTGCGTTACAAGAAAAGGATAAACATTTACTAAGTTATTTATATCTTTAACCATTTTTTCATACGTATAGTTATTTACATCTTGAATTAATAGATTACGAACTCTAGAAGGAATCGAAACAGTTGAGCCAACAATAAGATTAGATGGATCGACGTTTTGATTCACTAGCAGTAATGCATCCATTGGAACATTAAATCGTGAGGAAAGTTGCCAAAAGGTTTCATTTGCTTCAACTTTATGTTGATTAATGACAAATCCAGGAATTTGCACCTGTTGCCCAACTGTTAGATTTTGAGGTGTAAGTCTACGATTGGATTGCTCAATTAAAACGAGTGGTACATTAAATAATTGGCTATAATACCAGAACGTATCACTTTGGCGAATATTAATTTTCATTGTTACGTTTCTCCTCTCATAATAAAGATAATCAATATGGAATGTTTACTAAATTAACTTGAAAGAATAGAAGTTGTTCTGTAAAATAATTACTAGACAATAGAAGGGAATGTACTTATCAAAACGTACATATTCATTACAGTTATTGTATTTTTATCAGTTGCATTGATATGTTTATTCTCATAAAAAAGAAAATATTACCCTAGAGGAGGAAATATAGATGGCATTTGTTATTACGTCACCATGTAAAGATGAAAAAGCAGGAGAATGTGTCGAAGTTTGTCCTGTTGATTGTATAGAAGAAGGAAAAGATATGTTTTTTATTGATCCAGACATTTGTATTGATTGCGGTGCTTGTGAAGCAGTATGTCCTGTAGAAGCAATCTACATGGAAGATGAAATTCCTGAAGAAGAAAATGAATATATTGAAATGAACCGTAAATTTTTTGAAGATCGATAAACATCATGAAAGCCGCTATTTCGTATAGCGGCTTTTTTTAAAAAGAAAAAAATGTATAAAATCTATCCAGCTATAGCGCCTAGACATTCGAGACATAAACAGTTCACTTACGTATGTTAAAAATTACCACATTGCAGCGTTCATCCTATGTTTATCGTTTCTTTCAAGGCGCTTGCGCTTTTCTTATTCTATTTTATTGTAAAACCGTAAAATGATTTCTCGTTAGAAAGGGTAGTAATATCAATATGATCAACGTGAGAATACGGAGTTAAATTGTTTTTAATTGCTGATAGAAGCTTCTTAACTTTTTCATCATTTCCTGAAACTTGAATTAATACGGTTCCATCATCATTATTTTCAACCCATCCTTTCAGATCAAGTTCATCTGCCTTTTTCTTTGTTGCATAACGGAAACCAACTCCTTGCACGGTCCCGCTTACATTTATTTCAGTTATCATACAATTATCACTCCAAACTTTTATTATATAGTTACAATTACCAATTTATTTTAATCTAAAACAAGGGAGGCCCACATATGAAGGAAATTAATATTCAGGATATAACAGGCTATCGGTTTGGACACGCACAAAATGATATAGCATTAACTGGTTGTACGGTAATAATCTCTGAGGAAGGATCTGTTGGTGGTGTAGAGGTGCGTGGTGGAGCACCTGGAACAAGGGAAACGGATGCTTTAAAAGCAGAAAACCTAGTTGAGGAAGTACATGGCATCTTTTTAGCAGGAGGAAGTGCCTTTGGGCTTGATGTGGGTAGCGGAATGATGCAGTTTCTTGAAGAAAAAAATATAGGTTTTGATGTAAAAGTAACAAAGGTTCCTATTGTATCTGGAGCTATTTTGTTTGATTTATTCCCGGGGGATCCAACTATACGCCCTACTAGCGAAATGGGATATGATGCCTGTATGGCAGCATATTCAAATAAACCATTTAACCAAGGTAGTGTTGGCGCAGGACTTGGTGCAACTGTTGGTAAATGTTTGGGGTATGATTATGTGATGCGTGGAGGTATAGGTAGTTATGCAATGGAAATAGGTGATTTGCAAATAGGAGCAGTTGTTGCTGTTAATGCATTTGGAGATATTATTAATCCTGCAACTAGTGAAATACTAGCAGGGGTCTATGATCGTGAAAAAAATAGGTTTCTAGATAGCGAAGAACAATTAATCAAACAACTAGAACAAACTACTACCAATCGATTTACTAGTAATACTACAATCGGTTGCGTAATTACAAACGCTAGAGTAACGAAATCACAAGCTAATAAAATTGCAGCAATTGCACATGATGGATTTGCTCGAACAATTAGACCATCACATACGTTGGTTGATGGGGACACGATTTTTACACTATCTTCAAATAAAGTAGTTGCTGATTTAAATGTAATCAGTATGTTAGCTAGTCAAGTTGTCGAGAAAGCAGTCATGAAAGCCGTTAAGTTTGCATCAAATGCACGTAACATACCAAGTTATATGGATGTCAAAAAGTACAATGAATAATACCTTCATCTGATGCAAATGCTAATTGATAACTGTATGAATGAAGGAGTTATTTATTAATGACAGATCAACAAAGACCTCACTTTCCTGAACCATATTGGCGGGAATCAGTTAAATTAAAATCTTTTCCAAAACTTGAGACATCAATTGAAGCGGATGTAGGCATTGTTGGAGCTGGAATAACTGGAATTACTGCAGCATACATACTAGCTCAACAAAATGTAAAAGTTGTTTTATTGGATTCAGGTGCTATTCTAAACGGAACTACTGGGCACACAACCGCAAAAATAACAGCTCAACACGGATTAATTTATAATGAATTGATTGAGCATTTTGGTGTAGAAAAATCTTCCATGTATTATCAAGCGAGTACAGACGCAATTGATTTTATTCAATCTGCGATAAATGATCATAATATTTCCTGTGATTTCAGCCAGGAAGATGCGTATCTCTTTACCAATTCTGATACTTATTTACAAAAGCTAGTTGCGGAAAAGAAAGCTTATGATAAGTTGAAAATTTCGAGCGAGTTAACAAAAAATATGCCTTTAGATGTCCCAATAAAATCGGCGTTAGTCATGAAAAACCAAGCTCAATTTCATCCGTTAAAATATCTAAATGTCTTGGTTGAAGAAAGTTTGAATCATGGTGCTAAACTATATGAGCAAACCACGGCAGTTGATGTGGAATATAATAAACATCCTTCTATAATTACGCGCGATGGTCATCGTGTAAATTGCCGATATGTTATTCAAGCTTCACATTATCCATTTTATGACGGCCAAGGTTTTTATCCCACAAGAATGTATGCTAATCGCGCGTATGTTGTCGCGATGAAGTCAGAGAAAGCCTATCCGGGTGGAATGTATATCAATGCTGAGACACCAACACGATCAATTCGCTCAACGATGATAGACGATAAAGAATTATGGCTGATTAGTGGTGAAAATCACAAAACTGGTCAAGGTAAACCGACAATGGAGCATTACAAAGCGCTAGAAAATTTCGCCGAAAAGCAATTTGGGATAACGGATTATCCATATCGTTGGTCTGCTCAGGATCTCACTACATTGGACAAAGTTCCATATATAGGTCCGATTACAAAAAAACAGCAAGCTGTTTTTGTGGCGACTGGGTATCGGAAATGGGGCATGACGAATGGTACACTTGCAGCAAAAATGATAAGTGATATCATTTTGAATGGTAAAAGTGAATTTCAAGATTTATATTCACCTTCACGTTTACAGATGGATCCAGCTGTTAGAAAATTTACAAGCATAAACGCTGATGTAGCAAAACATATGGTCAAAGGAAAATTAGATAACACAGATGATTTGGTTGATGATCTTTTATCTGACCAGGCAACTGTTACGCGTATTAATGGAAAAAGAACAGGTGTTTATAAAGATGAAAAAAACAATCTTCACATGGTTGACACAACATGTACGCATTTAGGTTGTGAAGTCGAATGGAATTCTGGTGACCGAACATGGGATTGTCCATGTCACGGATCACGGTTCTCCTATACTGGAGAAGTGGTGGAAGGGCCAGCGGATAGACCATTAAATAAAGTAGAAAATGAGTAAAAAAGCAGCTAAAAACTTAGTTGCTTTTTGATTACCCAAAATGATATTTTGAAACAAATTTTACAAAATCGCTTTCTAGTTGATGTTCATATTTCATTAAAATGTACATACTCGCTTTAGGAATATCCATAAAGGGAACAGGTATTTCTAGTAATCTTCCTTCAATTATTTCCCGATTTATAATAGATTTCGGCAAAAAACTTACCCCAATCCCTTCTAGAACAAATCGCTTACTAATATGTGATTGATTAACTTTCATCAATCTATACGAATTTAGTTCTTTTTTTAGCTGTTGTTTAATGGAATGCCAATATGAAGGATGATTATCCGAGAAAATAATATTGCTTTCAAGTAGTTCATGCGCATCAATAATAGGTCCAGACTCAGCATCATACCCGTCATGACTGCTAACTAGGCTGACCGACTCTTCATGGAATTTGATAGACTTAAGTAAACTTGAACCAGGTAAACAGGATAATCCAATGTCAACCTCTCCAGTTTCAATCATTTCTGAAATTTGTTGAGAATCATGGATTTGAATGGACATTTCTACAGTTGGGTAAGAATCAGTATATTCACGTAAAATGCTAGGCAATATTGTGTCTGCTAGCAATGGGGAAATGGCAACTCTTATGGATTTTTCATAGCCTTGTTGATATCGATTTACTTTATTCATACTTGTTTCATATTGTAAAATTATCTCTTTTGCCTCCATATAGAAAAGCCTTCCAAACTCTGATAACGCAATATTTCTTCCATGCTTCGAAAACAATTTTGTACCTAATTCTTTCTCCAGTCGCCTAATTTGAAAAGTGACAGCGGGCTGGGTGATGTACATTTTCTCTGAAACGATTCGAAAATTTTCATATTCTGCAGCCAAAATAAATGTTTGTAATGATTGCATGTCCATTTTCACACCTCATTAATAAGTATTATTTATTATAATACTAAAAAACATTAAATTTTAATAATCTAAATGGTGCGCTACTATTAATATATACGAAAGGGAAGGGGAGTTTACAATGTATCAACCAGGTTTAAAGGGGATTGTAGCGGTTAAAACGGGACTAAGTAAAATTGATGGGGATAATGGAATTTTAACGTATCGCGGAATAACGATTCAACAAATCGTTCAATCGTATAGTTTTGAGGAGGTTGCATTTTTCTTATTGCACGGGTCTTTCCCAACAACTGATGAATTTAATACATTTAATGGGGAATTACAGCGATATCGTCATATGCCGGAATATTTACTGCAAATTATTGACTCTTTACCGATTAATACACCGATGATGGATGTATTGCGAACTGCTATTTCGGCTCTTACTGTTAAGGCAAATGATATGTATGAAACTGCAACTCAATTAATATCCGTACTTCCAACTATAGTTTCCTATTGTTATAGAAAATTACAAAATCAATCAATAATTAAACCAAATCATAAATTAAATCATGTAGAAAATTTTCTTTATATGATTACGGGAAAAAAAGAACCAGAACATGCGAAAATGCTTGAAGCATATATGATTATGACAATGGAACATGGTCTAAACGCATCAACTTTTTCAGCAAGAGTGACTAAATCTACCGAAAGTGACCTAATTTCAGCTGTTACAAGTGCGCTTGGTACAATGAAAGGACCATTGCACGGTGGTGCACCATCTGGTGTTATCGAGTTGTTAGATGAGATTGAAACAAAAGATAAAATTAGTGAAGTAATTCACAAAAAACTAGAAAATAAAGAAAGAATTATGGGATTTGGACATCGTGTATATAAAACTGTTGACCCACGAGCAGTGGCTTTAAAAGAACTAATTTTAAGTTTAGAAATAAAACCAGAATGGATTGATTTGGCACTACAAACAGAATCAGAAGCCGTTGAAATATTAAAAAAGCTAAAACCAGATCATAAATTATATACAAATGTGGAGTATTATGCAGCAGCGATTATGAAATCACTACACATTGATCCATCATTGTTTACAGCTTTATTTAGTTCAAGTAGAATAGTTGGCTGGTGTGCACATGCAATCGAACAATCCCTAGACAATACCATTTTTAGACCAACGGCAAGTTATACTGGTAAGTAAACAAAAAATCGCATGTTTTTATAAATTAAACATGCGATTTTTTTATTTTGTCTCAATAACACAAGTATACTTTATAATGAGACGCATAAAGTAATATTCTAATACAACTTCCCATAAGAAATATTATGTCTACTCGAAAATAAAATTAATGGAGGAAGCGATATCACTTCCTCTCTTTACAATTTCTTCTTAATTTCATTGTACTTCTTTCTAAACCTTGTATCATCTCTTATCCAGTCATTTATCAGGCTTTCTTTTAAGTTCAATAACTTCTGAGTTTCTTGTTGATTGTTAAGAAAATTAAATAAATCTAAAAACATTGTTTTTCGTTTATTAATTGCGTTTCTATGATTTTTTTGCTTTTTGTCTGTTATAAGTTCTACAGGTAGTTTTTCCATTTGAAATGCATCATATTTTCTACGTAGATAAAGACCTTTGTTTTTATAAATCCAATCTGAAAATAATTTTATTGTTTTCCTACCACTAACATATACTCTGAAATATGTGTTATGGCTAGTGAAATTTGTTTCGAATCCTTGTTTTTCAATTATATTTTTAAGCGAAAGCATAAATGATTTTGATCCGCCTACAAAGGAAATAAAATATTTCGGATATTTAACATACCCATCTCCATCAAAATACCCCCGAATAAAATGGCTCAAATATTGTTCAGGAACATTTGGAAAAGTAATTTGATGGGACTTATTCGGCATAATTCCATGAATTTCAATTAAGTCATTTCTCATAACCTTACTGCCAATGTTTAGTATATGCACGCCAGTTTTTTCATTTTTGATAATTGGATGATTAGATTTAATTTCCTTTTTAATATCTTCTAATATGTATTTTTCTTTTTGTGCAAAACTAACTGTCTGTGCGTTACCAACAACCATTCCATCCGCCACGAAAAAACCTAAAATATAGGCCATGTTATTAGACCAAGTTTTAAAATAATCTTCATTTACGTTATATCTTCGTTTCCAACTACCAAATGGTCTTTTTTGAATATTATTCTTTTGTAATACAAGGCGAATATATCTTGCGGAAACATTTGCTTGTTCTGCAATTTCTGTTGTACTAAAGCCTTCATCATATAACTTTATTACTTGTTCATCACTAAGGATACGTTTTTTAAGATTCCTATTTTGAATTTCCACAATAAATACACCCCCCTACACTCAGTGTAACGAACATATGTTTGTATTCATTATACCATCACCTCGGACTTGTGGGAAGTGTGATCTTCAGCTTTAAATTTATTTCCTATACATAAAAAGGCTGGACAAAACTATTTTATCAAAGCAAATTGGATCTATTATATAAATTGATGAAAAAAAACAGCTCCGGAAATATACTTCGCGCACCTTAGGTGGCTTGTGAGCATCCGGGCGCTTTCGCACTGGCCACTAAAAAAGTTAATTGTAGTATAAAATATGTGGATCTATCATCGCATCTTGAATCTACCGCGCTTTCCGTGGGCGAGTATCGAGCCTCCGCTTTTCATAACCGACCTGCGGGGTCTCGCCGATTTCTTACTTCCCGCAGGACAAGGAAAGCTTCCCTGAAAAAGCATCGCACGCAGAAAAAGCGATTTTCTTTTTCAAGGAGTATACGTATATTTTCGGAGCTAATATGGATCATTGTTCCTCATTTCAAATGATAGGACTAGTTATATCCCAATCTCTTTACCCAATTTAAGTTTATTTTCTCGTCTTGATAGGTTTTATCGGCAAGACACTTCCGATTAATGCTATAGCTGCAGCTGCTATAAATAATTCATCAAAACCATATACCGCTATTCCTGCTATACTACTGAAAATAATCAGATCGCAAACCGAATCAATTATCGATAATAACGAAATTGTTGTAGCTCGAACATGGGATGGAATTACATCGTTAGCCAGCTGAGCATATACTGGATAGCGTACTGTCCGAACAAACCTGAGCATTATCATGACAACAAGCAAAATCCAAAGTGTATCTCGGTAAAAAGCAACAAGGACCAACCCGACCACACCTAATCCTCCAGTTACATATAAAAAAGTTATCCTAGAGATTCGCGATGTAAGCCACCCGATTGACCTTGACACAAAAAAGCTAAGGATAGATAAACCGGCTAATATAACACCAATTAGGTAGACCGGTAATCCAGCTTCATTTAGCAATTTATCATTAAAGTTATCAAATATCGCAGCAGTTGGAATAAACACTAACGTAATGTTTAAGAACATCCACAAAACCTGCGGTGTACTTTTAATTGCAAGAGCCCCTTCTTTGATTTGTTTAAAAGGCTTTTCACGATAGTTTCCATACGCTGTTGGATTATTTATAAAAAACAGTAAAACAATCTGAATGGATTGGAATACTACCCCTAACGAAATAAGTAAAACAAACTGACTATCGTTTAAATCTTTTGCAATAATAGCCCCCATCACTAGTACAAACACCATTATAGCAAATTGGGCAGATTGAATTACTCCAAGTGCTTTATCCATCTTATTTTCTTCTTTAGACTCTTTTAAAGACTCATAGATCAATGCCTCATCAGCACCGCTGAAAAATGTAACGGCGAAACCACTCAAAAAGCTACTTGCAAAGAATATCCATGGGTCATACGCCCAAATAAGCATACCATGACTAACTAGACTTAAAATTGTACCAATTATAAATGATAGCTTTGCACCATAACGATCTGCAAACATACCAGTCGGAATTTCTCCGATTAATACACCGGTACTCCAAAAGAGTAATATCCAAAGTATAGTTGATTCATCTAATCCGCGCGCAAAATAAAACAACGCAAGTACTGGTTGTAAAAATCGAACACTTCCAAACAATTCTGCCCAAAATAAAACCCGAATATTATGTGAAGCTAATGTACCTTTTTTCAATTTTTTATCCTCCTGCTTTTTGCTTATTACATGAATAAACAAGCAAGAGTGAAGCAATAAGGAATATTTCGTTTACCTACCTATTCGATTTTTCACCCCTACTTGTTGGTTTGAAAAAAATGTTACGTTTTTTTGCATGTCAAAATCCTCCTTCTATTTATGTAAGATTAATTATACAGAATTGGTCAAAAAAGAAAAGACGGACTCTATTGAGTCAGTCACTAACGATAACGATGTTTAACATATGAAGTGATACCTACCAAAGTCATCATAACTAGTAGTAGCAAAAAACTCGTTCTGTAATTAGTCAGATCTACCATTAATCCAAACAAAGGAAAAGCTAGTATTACTGCAAAACTACTAATTAAACTGATCATGGAAAAAAATGTTGCGCGAATGCCATCTGAAAGCTTGCTTTGTATAAAATTTGAAAACATTACTTCTAATAATAGTAATGCTAAACTCATGATAATAAATGAAGCTACTGCAATAAAATTCATTGTAAAGATAAATATTATAAATAATAATGTACTGGTAACATAGATGATGTCTAACACGTTAGGGAAGCTCATTCTACGTTCAACCAAGTGAACCCCTTTTGCAACAGCCGCAGCTAACAATCCTTCTATAGTAAAAATAACCCCAATTTCAAACGTATCATACCCCATGTGACTATAGTAATCTTGACCGTAAAAGGTTAAAAGAATTAATATCGTATTAAGAACAGTCATTAACAAGATTGGAGTTCTAATATCTGGTATCTGCTTCCATACTGTTAACCCTTTCTTAAACTGTTCTTTCCATGGTGTAATCCACCTTTTTTCTAAGTGTTTCACTACCCTTTTTTTCACTTCTAGGTTCTTTCAACAAAAATACTGGTACTAATGCTAAAACTTGACTGATGACGATACCACCATATACATAGGACCAACTAAGATCAGCTAACCATCCACCAGCAAATTTTGCTAAACTAGCAGCTATCAGTCCAATTGCCATAAAAGTTCCAATTACTTTAATGTATTTGCTCTTTTCATTTTTTTCGAGACTTTCATAAGCTAAAGCCTCTTGCGCACCTGATTGGAATGTCATCACAAGCCCCATCGAGCCAAAAGCAAATGCAACCATAAGAAGATTTCCTCCGAAAATCCACATTGCCATTCCATAAACGGCACCTAACGTAAGACCAAAAATTAAACTGATTTTCCGGCCATACAGATCAGCAATCATGCCAGTAGGTACTTCAAATAATACGATGGATAAATGCATGACTGCTTCGACAACACCTATTTCACCCATTGACATACCATGCCCATCCAAGTAAAGAACCCAAAGTGCACGGTCAAAAAACAATTGTGATAAAAACACATAAATGTACAGTAAAATAACATTTCTATTCATGATGACGTCTCCCTTAAAATAAATAATCGACCTCGGGAAATACGTCTACCCAAAGTCGATTAAATGAGGAGAAAAATTTTTCATCTCACCATGAATGACATTTATGTGAATATATAAAATCACACATCTATAAGGGGTAAATGATTTCCCGAGTTGGAAATAGCTTTGCTAATTTCGTCTTAAAAAAGGACACACTTGTCCCTTGGGAAACCGAAATTCCAAAAATTGTCATTGAATACATAATAAATTTAAGTTCTTCCCTGACAGCTAACACAACCCGAGACATCATTTATTCCCCTCCCTCTCTAATGTTCTAAATATCATACTATTATCACGCGCAAATTAAGTCAATGATGAATCTCTTAAAATCATTTACTATTTTTATCATTTACTAGATGGTAAAACTATTCGACTGCCTGATTTTGTCACTGACAGTATAGCGGTAGCGAGGGCTAAAATAATAAACATTCCACCAACAGTTGCATTTTGTTCGACAGTTGCCTGTTCGATCACAACACCACCAACAAGTGAACCAAAAGCAATTCCAAAATGAAGCGCTGAGTTATTCAAGCTTTGCTGAATATCCGCAGTCTCGGGCGATGATTCTATCAGAAAACTTTGCATGGCTGGTGTGATTGCCCAACTAAGCATACTCCATATAACCATTACGAACAGGAATATCGGCAAGGCAAAAGTTGTATATGGAATCGCAAAAATGGAAGCACCAAACACAACAACAACAGCTAAAATAGTAGACTTTGTGCCAAAACGATCTGCTAGAAAACCGCCTACTCCCCCTCCTGCTACTGCAGCAATGCCGAATAGTAAATATACAATACTTACCCAAGTTCCATTTAATCCTAATGACATCTTTAAAAATGGTGTCAGATAAGCATATAAGGTTAGGTGGCCTGCTAAAAATAAAAATGTGGTCAGTTGCGCAAAAAATATTCTTCGATTTTTCAGCGTTCTTAACTGTTGCGCAATAGGTATTGAAGGCTTTGGAGCAATTCGTTCCATAAAGAAATGAACACCTGTGATTGATAACAATGTTAGTAAAGTTATCATGATAAAAGGAGCTCGCCAACCGAATGAATTACCTAGCATCAATCCAATTGGTACACCTAATACTAGAGAGCCGCTAACCCCCATAAAGACGACTCCAATTGCCCTCGCACGATATTTTTCAGACACAATACTTGAGGCGATCGTCACACATAAAACAATGAGTAAAGAACCACTTGCAGCTGATATAATTCGAGCGATTAATAACATACTGTAACTTTGACTAATAATAGCCAAAACATTCCCGAAAAAGAACACTATTAAAGCTAGTATTGTTAAACGTTTCCTTTCTATCTTTGAAGTAACAGATAAAAGTACTGGTGCCGATATTGCAAACACTAGTGAATAAATTGTAATGAGAAATCCTGCTTGTCCAAGACTCACCCTTAAATCATTAGCAACTAAATCTAATATACCACCTATTATTAGTTCAACCATACCTACAATAAAAGAAACAATTGTTAGTAAATACACGCGCTTATCCATAAACGATACTCCTTTCAAATATGTTACCACTATAATAGTAACTTTTTCATTTGAATGAAGCAAGAGAATTTTTAGTAGTCTTTAAATTGTGCTATATTAGAAATAAATAATTGATTAAGGAGTAAAAATAGTGCTTCAAAAATTTGGATTTACCCAATATGAAAGTCAAGTGTACGAATCACTTATAACTGTAGACCATCCCTTAGATGCGACAAACATTGTAAAGGGATCAGGGATTCCGCGATCAAAAGTGTATGAGGTAATTCACCGAATGCTAGAGAAAGGTATAATTTTGGAAACTACCGTTGGAAAAAAGCGCCTTTATACTGCTCTACCACTTGAGTTGATAATAAAAAAGCTGACAGTAGACTTCGATATGAAGATTAAAGAACTGAAGAATACACAAATTAAAGAAATTCCAAAAGATGATCGAGTATGGACGTTAAAAGACAATCAATCAATTCAATCCTTAATAGTGAATCTCATACAACAAGCAAAACATTCTATTTTCATTTCAGGATGGGCTGATGATATAACCGCATACCTACCAACTCTTGAAGCTAAATACAATGAGGAAATCGAAGTTAACATACATTCAATTGGTGAAATATCTACACATATTTCTTCCGTTTCTACTCTAATTCCTGATAAACATCATGAAACATTAGAACGTAGTCGGATTCTTATTGTAGATGAACAAGAGATCGTATTTGCGGGTATGGAAGAAACATTGTGGCAGGCCGTCCGAACGCAATCGCGTCCATTGGTTAAATTCTTTACTGAGTTTTTTTACCATGATGTTGCGTTAACTGAAATTACACGGAAATATAAAGATACTATAATGGAAGATAGCGAAGTTCGAGATGTATTGTTAAAACTTAGATATTAAACAATGTGTTAATCTAACTTTTTCCTAACTAAAAATAGAGAGGCTCTCCTCTCTATTTTCCCATTTATTCCCTTCCTCACACGCGTAGATTTCTCTGGAAAATATACGTCTATAATTTAAATTATTCAAAGGAAAAACAGTGGTGCAAAAATGGACGTTTAACAGTCTATTTTCCTCCCCACTTTTGTTGTATTGATTTGATTTCTATTTCGTAACTTGAGTCTTTAGGGGTTTCTAAAATAAGCGGAATGCTTTCTACCACAGATGATTGAATTAAATTATCAAATTGTTGTTCCGTTATGTGACCATTATTGAAAATATTTGCATGACGATCTTTTCCAGAGCGAGTTTCATATTTAGAGTTATTTAAATGAATGACATGTAATTCTTCAAAATAACCAAGTTTCGTACCGAGTTCAACAACTTCATCCCAGTTTTCTCCATCCCATAATCCACTAGCAAAGGCATGACACGTATCAAAACAAAAACCAATTTTTTCAGGAAAATCACTTAGGTTTCTAACCTGAACTAACTCCTCTAGGGTAGTACCAATCGTACCCGGTTTGCCAGCATTGTTTTCTAGCAATATTTTGCATACACCCTTCCATTCTTTCAGCACTTCATTTAATACCTCAATCATAAGTTGATAGCTTGCCAAGGGATCCTTTTTACTTATTGAGCGTCCAAAGTGCACCACCACTCCGATAGAACCGCATTCTTCCGTTATTTCCAAATCATTTAGCAGAGATTGAACAACCTGATCTTTTTTACTGTTACTTAACGGGGTTAAATTTGTAGGGTATGGGGAATGTGATACGGATTTAATATTGTTCGTTTCACAAAAATTTTTACATGCAAGAGTATCATCCTTATTAAACTTTTTAACCGTTAAACTTCGTGGATTTTTCGGGAAATATTGAAAAGCCGAAGCATTCATTGATGCAGCTTTTTTTGCTGCTCCTAAATAGCCATCTCTTATGGATACATGACTGCCAATAATCATAGAAATCACCTCCCACTATTTCTGGCATCCTTTACAATAAAATGTTTTTCTTGAAGAAATTTCTTTTTTGATAATAGGTGTGCCACATCGTCTACATTGTTTCCCTTCCCCATCATATACATATTTATGTTGATCATAACCGCCCGTTACGTTATCTCCTACAAAAAATGGGTTGTCCATATAACCACCGAATTGGATTGCTTGCTGTAGAACAAACCGAATAGACTGATATAATCGCTTTATTTCATCATCAGTGAGATCGTTCATTTTCCGTTCTGGCATTAATTGTGCATGCCAAGCTATTTCATCAGAATAACAATTTCCAATTCCCGAGAGAAAAGATTGATCTACGAGAGTAGTTTTTAGTCTGCCTCTGCGATTCTTTAGTAATTCATTAAATGTATCAGGTGTAAAGTTGCTACTTAATGGCTCAGGTCCTAAATCTGCTAATTCTTCTGCAACCCTTCCATTGGGTAACAGGTGAAGATAGCCTAATCGTAGTCCAATAAAATAGAGATGCTTATCACCAAAAGAAAATTGCACTTGAATGGTGCGATCTGGCTTCTCTTCATTCGTACCGTAAAACATCCATCCACCAAGCATCAGGTGAAGTAACAATACCTGACCATCGCTCAAGTGAAAAAGTAAATGTTTTGCTTTTCTCTCGACGGAATCAATTTTTTTGTTAAGAATGTTTTTCATGAAAATATCCAAATCTACATTGATCGATTTCCTTCGCATTACCTGCACGTTTGTGACAGGTTTTCCACTTACATGTTGATTTAATAGTTTTTTATAGGTTTCCATTTCTGGTAGCTCTGGCAATTTGATTCCCCCATTTTAAAGTACTTAGACAAGTTGATCCGTTAATATAACTAATTAATGACAGGAGGTTTTGTGATGAAAGATTTAGAGTGGCAGATGATTTTGTTCGTTAGTACATCATTAGTACATGATTACTGGATATACTTTGGACTTCCACGAATATATTATTGGGATGTAAAATATAAAAGTCTTAAACAAAGTAACGATGACGATATACAATCCTAATGTAAAGCATTAAATTAACGTGATACTTGTTCAAAAGTTTGAACTAAAAGTCCGTCTCCTTCCAACCATTCAGCAATAAAAACGTTCCGATAGTCATCTATTCCTTCTTGTTGAAGTTGATTCATTAACCAAGTTTCATCTTTATTCATTTCTTTTAATTCATCGCGAAGCAAATCTCCGTCTCGTATAAGTGTTACAGGAACATATACAGCTTGTGGCGGTAGCTTTAGATCTTCTTGTTGTACTTTTTGTTTTGATGACTTTTTTAATAAACTAATCGATCCATTAGCTTCCAAATAGCAATAGGCAACGTCTCGTATCGAGAACGTTTCCGATTGACGGAGCAAGCTTTGTAATTGATTGATATTCATTCGATTTTTTTTCAATTGATCTCGATTGACAACACCATTTTCGATTAAAACGGAAGGTTTTCCCTCAAACGTTTTACGTAGCTGCAAAAATTTCTGTCCTAATATCTCAACGATAAACAATAATATTGCCCATAATGTCATGGAAAATAGAATGTATCTTACACCAATTTTTTCATCATATAGTGCGTTACCCAATAGCTCACCTAATACGATTGCGCCAATAAATGTAAAGGGAGTGATTTGATTAATAATCTTTTTACCAATAAGCTTTACTAAAACAAACAAGATGATGAATCCAACTACTAATTCTAAAGCTAAAAAAGCAATATTCATGACAATTATGTACTCCCATTTTTAAATACTATTATTTATCATAGCCATTTTCTCGCAAAAAAACCCAACTCATTGTAAGTCGGGTTTAGATATATTTACTTCCTTCTCTTATGCTCAATTTCGCTAGTTCGTTTTCATCAATAAATTGTTTTACAGAAGTTGGATTTGTCTTGGAATACTCTCTAAGAGCCCAACCGATAGCTTTTTGAACAAAAAATTCCTTGCTAGCAGCATTTTGTCGAATATAACGGAAAAGTAGTGTCTCATCGGTCTTTTCTTTAGATTTCAATTGAAAAAGAATGGCGGATCGTTGTAACCATATATTTTCACTTGTAGACCATTTATCAATAGTGTTTGGAATAACCTCAGGACTTACTGCAGCTATTTCTGCTACACCATGTGGTGCAATGCCGTCTATTGTATCCCACCACGATTTCTTAATAATTAATTCTTCCATCAGCTGTATATCAGAACTGTCTAGCTTATTCAATGACCTTCCAATATAATCAAGTGCAGCGTATTGATATTCACGTTCATCCTTGGACCATAAATCTAGCACAAAATCATGATGAAAAGTTTCCTTTAAAATGCCAGTTTCCTTATAAAACGCACGCATGAGCTTTGTTCTCATGGGAGTTTTAATTCCAAGGAAGTGGAAATTGTTTTTCATATAATTTTCCATTGGGACAGCCTGTTCTTTATTTCGCTCCGTTTCAAATAATGACATTATCTTCTTTATATTATCCAATGTATTCTTACTCCTTCGTTAGTAAAATAGTGTACACCCTATTAAAATAATCATTATATCTGCGCATATATGTATAATCCATGAGGCCCAAATTGTACTATTTTGTTCGTTAACCTTATGAAATACAAGACCAATAATCCACAATCCAACAAAGCAAGCAATAATGAGCAACGGGCCAAACCATAGCATGATCATCGGTATATGATACGATGCAAATAATAATGGGCTGTATAAGTAGCCCCATCTTTTTGGTAAGTTTAAAAATATAAATCCCCTAAAATAGTATTCTTCTAAAAAAGAGTTTCCAAGCGATACATATAGTCCAACAAACAAAAATCCCGCTTGTGATATACCTAATCGACCTACTATGTCTGCTTTTATGCTATCCATATCAATAATTGGTTGTAAAGCTAAATAAGCGATTAACACAATGGACGCTGATGATAAACCAAGCATCAATAATCGTAACCATTCTTTTTTAGACATCCGATGCATCTTTACTGGATCTTTAAAGTGAAAGTCTTTAAACAATAATATGTATCCCCAAATGCTTATAAAGAAAAAGGAAATTTTACAGCTAGTCTTAATTACATAATTTATTTCTACCGCATGTTCAATATAAGCTAATAAACTACATACGACTAGTGTGCTAATTATAATATATAGAATCTTAAACATTTAATTCTTCCACCTAACAAACTCTAAGATAACCTTTATATTATCATTATTCGGAAAAATGGTAAATTTAGTGTCGTGCATAAAGGCAAAATGACCTGTCATGATCATCTTGCCTTTATTTATTTCACTAATTTTTTTCCTTTTTCATAAAAACGTTTCATATCATCCTTTGGAACAAGTGCTCCTCCTGTTGCCCAAGCAATGTGTGTTGCGTTTTCAGTTTTTAATTCATGTTGTTTCATATAATCTGATTGTAAAACTTTTATTGGTCCTAAAAGCCCAGCAGTTGCAGATGGTTCTAAATACACTTCTTCTGTATCTACCAGCATAGTTAGTAACGTATACAGGTCATTATCTTCAATTGTATATATTCCACTTACTAAATGATCACTAATTCCTGTAGCAAATTGTGACGGACGTCCTACAGCTAATCCATCTGCCTCTGTACGATTGTCTAAACCGAAATCCTGTACGCTTATTTCGTTCATCTTACCTGTTAGCAGTCCAACCAGGACAGCTGGAGAATGTGTTGGCTCGACAAAAAAACAATGTACGTTATCGCCAAAAACTTGCTTCAATCCAAAAGTCACTCCACCTGGAGAGCCTCCTACGCCACAAGGTAAATAAACAAATAATGGATGCTCTTTGTCTACTGAAATATTTTGCTCATTTAGTTGTTTCTTAAGTCGTAGTGCAGCGACACTATAGCCTAAAAACAATTGTTTTGAATTTTCATCATCGATGAAATAACCGTTTGGATCAGCATTTGTTTTTTCTCTACCGGTAGTAATTGCTTCACTAAAATCACCTTCGAATTCTTGTACTGTAGCGCCTTTCGAACGTAACAGATCTTTTTTCCATTGTTTTGCATCGGAAGACATATAAACGGAAACATGGAAGCCAAGTGCAGCGCTAATAATCCCAATACTCAATCCTAGATTACCCGTTGAACCAACACCGATAGTAAATTTACTGAAAAACTGTTTAAATTGGTCACTAGCAAACACTTCATAATTACTATCTTTCGATAATAACCCTGCTTCTAAGGCTAGCTTTTCCGCATGATAAAGCACTTCATAGATACCACCGCGCGCTTTAATGGACCCAGCTATTGGTAGGTCATGATCGCACTTTAAATAGAACTCGCCACCTTGTAATGTTATATACTTTTTTTCTAATTCATGTTTCATGGAATCTATTTGTTTAAGCGAAGATTCAATTATTCCGTTTGTAACCCTTGTGTCCGGAAACTTTTTCGCTAAAAAAGGTGCGAATCTTTGCCATAAAGCCTCTGCCTCTTCTATATCTCTTATACTAATCGGCAAGTAAGGTAAATCCCGGATAAGTTTATTATTAGGATTCAACCAAAATATTGGTTCCATTTCGATAATAGGTTTTAATTGATGGTGCTTTTCGATCATTTCTTTTCGTTCATGCTCTGTGAATGCTATTGTAAACACACCTTTCTCAGTATACTTTTAAGACACTCTTCGTAAATGGTTTGCTTCTTAAATTGTCTAAAAAAGCTCAATGTTTTTCTAGACAAAATAAGGGAAACGATTTACAGAGGTGATTTCAATTGGAAAGTCTAACACTTATTTCATGGATTGCTATTATAATTGGAATAGTTTCTTCATTTATTATTCTAATTGATATTATGAAGCATCCTCAAATGATGCGAATTATGAATGTTGTATGGCCGATAAATGGTTGGTTTTTAGGACCAATTGGGATATGGACTTATTTTAAATGGGGTAAATTGAAAGCAAAAGATAGTGATAATGAAGATAAGAGAGGTTTTCCTTCAAAGGTTTATATGTCGACAAGTCATTGTTCAGCAGGTTGTACACTTGGTGATGTCGTTGGAATACCAATTGTGATCTTTACTGGACTAACTATTTTAAGTTCAACCTTAATTACCCATTATATTATTCAGTTTGTATTGGCATATTTATTTGGTATTCTATTTCAGTTCTTTGCTGTTTACCCAATGAACAAAGAGGTTGGAAAATTTGCAGCATTTAAGAAGTCAATTAAAGCAGATACGTTATCCTTAGTTACATTCGAGATAGGGATGTTTAGCTGGATGGCTATTGTTCATTATGTACTTTTCTCAACACCACCAGAGCCATCGAATATAACTTATTGGTTTATGATGCAAATCGCAATGATTATTGGTTTTCTTACAAGTTATCCTGCCAATTGGTGGTTAGTAAAGAAAGGAATAAAAGAAGTCATGTAATGTACCAGGTACAAAACAAAAGTACCTGGTACCCCATTTAATGACCGTCTGTAAATGTATTTATATTTTGAAATTCTTTCGCCTGTTGTTCTGCTCGGATTTGACTTTCGTTCATATCAGGTCTTTCGCCATAAAATCGACGGAGTGCAAACGCAAGAATAACGATAAAGGCAATTATCCCCCAAATAATCCAGCCTAGAATGGTCATATTATTTCACCTCATTTCATTCAATATCCTTATTACTTTATACGTATTAGAGTGCAATAATGTTTCAATTTTCTATACAATTTTCTTCGTTTTATTTTATCATATCAGGGTAAAATATCTATTAATTAGTTCAAATTAGGAGGTTCGTATATGGGTAAACAGCGATTAAAACGTAAAAATGAAAGGAATAGTATTCAAGATCAAAGCGTTGAAAATGTGGAGTTTGCATCAGATAGGGATATAATTGATGAGATTAACCTAATAGACAAAAGTTTTCAAAAAAGAAATTTTAGTAAACGGGGATAGTTATATTTTAAAGCAGTAACTGCTCAGGTGTTTTGTAACCTGAGCAGTTTATTTTCGTCTAATAGTTAGTTGTTGACGCTCATTAAAAAATGTCTTATATGCGAGGTGCAAAAAAATCACTACCGTTAACGATACAGTACCCGCAATTCCAAGCATGATTGCAATTTGATATTCAACTGCAACCAAAGGTGATGTTCCTGATATAATTTGTCCTGTCATCATGCCAGGTAAAAAAACGATACCCATCCCTACCATAGCATTTACCGTAGGCAGCATAGCAGAGTCAAAAGCTTGGTTGATGATTTCTTTTGATGCCTCTTTCGGTGTAGCTCCCATCATTAAAGCAGCTTCTACTTTTCCTTTTTGTTCTCGCATACCGATTAACAAATTATTAACGCCTAGAGAAATACCGGTCATGGTCTTACCAATAATCATTCCTCCGATTGGTATAAAGTATAATGGATCATACCATGGATCAAGCTGTAATACGACTAGCATAAAAAATGCTAAACTAATACTGATACCAATCATCATTGCAAGAGCAATCATTTTTTTAATGGAAATATGGATCGTTTCTTTCGTCCGTTGATACACATTAAAAATGGCAAAACCAAGCATAAATAAAATGATCCCTAGTGTTAAAAATGGGTTTGGATTTTCAAAAATAAAAATAAGAACATACCCAACTAAGATAAGCTGTAGTGTCATTCGGATGGTCGAAAGGACAATTAATTTCTCGCGTGGTATTTTTTTTAATTTAACTATAATTAATAACAGAAGAACAAAAATATATGCGGTTAAGAGCTGCCAAATACCTAAATTAATCGCACCACTTTCATCCATACTATTTGCCCTCCTTGGCAGTATAGTTATTCATATAAATAGTCTTATCACTAATTTTTTCTGCTAACTTTGTGTCATGTGTTACTATAATGGCTGTCTTTTTCTTTTCTTTTATCTGCTTTATAAAAGCATTAATTACGTCTGATGCTGTTTGTTCATCCAATGACGAAGAAGGTTCATCAAGTAAAAATACTTCTGCATCTAATAGCATAGCACGTGCTAGAGCTAGACGTTGTTTTTCTCCTCCGGATAAATCTTCCGCCATTACTTCTAAATCCTTATCTAATCTTACCAATTCTAAAACAGTTAGTAATTGGTCATCTGAAACTATATTCTGTTCAGAAAATTTGAGTGCAATAATCAAATTATCTTTAATTGATCCTTGATACATTACTGGTGTTTGTGGAACCATTGTTATTTTGCGTCTTAATTCAATGGGATCGATAGTTCTAACATCGTTTTCTCTATAATAAATCGTTCCTTCATCTGGGTTATCTAGATTATTTAATAAGCGTAATAATGTAGACTTCCCACTTCCGCTTTGCCCAACAATACATGTGATTGCTTGTGATGGTATGGTGAGATTGCTAATCGAAATTATATCTTTTACACAAATATCTTTTAAATTAAATACCATTTCACACCTCATTTAATAGTCCATTTATTTTTTTCTGTAGTCTATCAAAGTATGTGGCGCTTAAATAACCTTCCCCACCTCGTAAAATTTCAGTCGCGTACTTGTTTGTTGGTCTAGTTTCAGCTTCCTTTTCTGTACCAATAAAGGTAATCGTTCGTTTACTTTCTCCATTTAATAATATGGTGACAATTATGGGACGGTATGCATCTGCAAAGACACCCTCACGTTTATATAAATAATTGACAGCATCTAAAGGTACTTGATATACCTTACCCTCCACTTTTTCATCATGATTTTCAACAATATCCGCTTTTCCGCCGTCATTAGAATTTCTTGAAAATTTTAGCTCATAATTTTCTAACAACCCACACCCCAATACTTTCTCAAAATGATGATTCACACCTTGAAGTGTAAAACGTTCATTGTCCATACAAGAACCATAAGCGAAGTATAAAAAGTGTTCTTTTTGTAAGTACGTATGTACATTCCAGTCACCAGATTCGATTAAGTCCTCGGAATTAATTAAGTTTCTACCTCCAAAGAAGACCAATGCCTCTGTTTTTAGTCCTTTATCATTCGTAACAGTAATAGATTTTCGTTCATATAAATTATTTGGTCCATTCTCAACATATTCTTCTAATTGATCTATTTGTTTTAATTGTTCTAAAGTAACCTCATATAGTTCACCGTAAACTTTACCTTGCAGCTCTTTCTGTATTAGTACAGGATAACCACGACCTGTGTCATATAACGAACCATTCACCCAACATTGGTTCCATGTACACGTTGCTTCTTTCAAATAATAGTGATTTCGATTTTCTTTTCGTAATGTTCCGTAAACAAATAATTTCTGCATTCCTTTCACCTCTCATCCTAAACTAATTATACATAAAATTTCTTCATATCCATAATAATTTCTATGAATACAGGGGGTATACCGTATACCCTGGCAAGGTATAAAGCATACCCCTAACCATCCGCAAAATACCCGCACCCCCTTTTCTCTGGTTATTGAATATTTATTGTATAAAAAAGGGTTATTTACTGATGATAAAATAACTACTACATTTTGGAGGCTAAATTATGAAGGCGGTTACGTATCAAGGTAAAAATTCGATTAGTATTGAAAAAGTTGATGATCCATCCATTCAGGATCCGGAAGATGTAATTGTAAAAATAACCTCTACTGCTATATGTGGGTCTGATTTGCATTTATATAAAGGAAACTTTCCCTTACCAATCGGATACGTCATTGGACATGAACCAATGGGAATTGTCGAGGAAGTCGGTCCCAATGTAACAAAGGTAAAAAAAGGAGATAGAGTAGTAATTCCGTTTACCGTGGCTTGTGGCACATGTCAATATTGTTCAAATCACTTAGAAAGTCAATGTGATCATTCAAACCCACATTATGATTCGGGTGGTTATTTAGGATACTCAGAAAAATTCGGTAATTATCCAGGTGGTCAAGCTGAATACTTGCGTGTACCTTTTGGTAATTATACTCCTTTTCTAATCCCTAATGACTGTGAGTTGGACGATGAACAACTCCTTTTCTTGTCAGATGTGCTGCCAACAGCTTACTGGAGTGTAGAGCATGCAGGTGTCAAGAAAGGTGACACTGTAATAGTGTTAGGGTGTGGACCAATTGGATTAATGGCTCAACAATTTGCGTGGAAAAAAGGAGCAGAAAGAGTCATTGCAATTGATTATTATGATTACCGTTTAATGAAATCGAAAAAAATGAACCAAACCGAAACGTTTGATTTTACCAAAGATGAGGACATGGGTGAAACGTTAAAGGAATTAACAAAAGGCGGTGCTGATGTAGTTATTGATTGCGTAGGGATGGATGGGAAAAAATCGCCGCTAGAATTTGTAGAGCAAAAATTAAAATTACAGGGTGGAACGCTCGGTCCAATTCAAATTGCTTCTAAAGCAGTAAAAAAATGTGGAACTGTACAATTAACCGGTGTGTATGGTGGACTGTATAACATGTTTCCACTTGGTCCACTTTTCACCAGAAATATCACATTAAAAATGGGACAAGCCCCCGCTAGAGCATATATGTCAGGATTGTACGATATGATTGTCAGCAATCAAATTGATCCTTCTTCAATAATTACGCATAAATTACCACTTGATGAAGCGGTTCATGGATACGATATTTTTAATAAACGGGAAGATGATTGTATAAAAGTCGTTTTAAAACCTTAATAAAGAAAGGATGAGGAGAAATATCCCTCATCCTTTCTTTTTCCATATGACTTTATTCTAAGGGGTTGTTGTTTTGCCAACAAAATACGTAAACTGCGAACTAACCAGGGGGCTAGTGACTGCTTGGTATCGGACTGAGGATGCCTTATTTACCTTTTTTACCTTTATTTTGAGGATTAACGGACACACGATTCCTTATTCAGCTAAAAAACATGATTTTCAACTGTTTTTACCCAAATAAGGAATCCTGAGTCCGATAACAACCGCATTTACCCTTATTTTTCACAAATAAGGAATCGTGTGTCCGCTAGCTGACATCCTGCATGCATTCTTTCCAGTACGGTCGAAAGTGTTCCTTCACTAGCCTTGTCTGCAGCGGAAATCAACGTTGCTGTTACCATAATCATAAATTTTCACTAGTTCGCAATTTACTTCAAATACGAAGGTAAAATAAATAACAATGAGCCTTACACTTTTACCAATTTAGCCAAATTATTAAAGTTTAATTCACGAAGTCGATCTTCAATGATGCCTTTATCACAATTCCACAAAGCATCCTCTAATGAGCAGCTAATTGGTACGTCACATTTGATCTCGGCCAACTCTCTTGATAATTTTAGCATGTTCAAATTGTTTTTAATTTTGGTTTGCACACCTTTTGGTAATTGATCGATATTTTCCAAGAGATTGTCAATCGTTTCATATTCTTGAACAAGTTTTAATGCTGTTTTCTCCCCAATTCCTTTTACACCAGGATAATTGTCGGCAGTATCACCCATTAACGCTTTAATATCGATTACTTGTTTAGGTACTATCCCTTTTTTCTCAAGAAAATTATCCGTAGTGTAAATGTCATAATTTCCTTGTCCTTTTTTCATAATTGCTACTTGTATCCCACTATCAACAAGTTGTAGCATGTCATGATCACCAGTCAAAATTAAAACTTCATTATCTGTAGCGTATTCTCTTGCTAAAGTACCGATGCAATCATCAGCTTCAAAGTTTTTTAATCCAACATTTGGAATAGTAAAAATGTCCATAATTTCTTTTATACGGTCAAATTGAGGGATTAATTCTTCAGGTGGTTCTGAGCGATTTGCTTTATAGTCGGGAAGCATTTCCGTACGAAACGTTTTACTACCCATATCCCAACAGCATACAACATGCGTCGGGCTGAACGTATCGACAGCATCTAGCATATAACGTAAAAATTGATACATGCCGTTTGTTGGAATTCCTTCACTATTCCGCATAAAATTACCCCTAAATGATGTTGCGAAAAATCCGCGGAATAATAATGCCATCCCATCAACTAATAACACGGTTGGTTTATCCATGCTAATCCTCCCTATTTAATTATTTCATAGTTATTTATGATTGTTTTCAGTGTATTTTGTCTCGAAAGTAATGCTGTTTTATCTTCTGATTGGGTAAGAATTTTTACTAGACCTTCGACATAGGTGTCAATGCTCGTAACATAGGAATCTTTAGCGATTTTCATCGTTCGGTCCAATTGTACACTATACTCATCCGTAATTACTTGTTTGTTGATTTCGATATATGATTCTGCATATGGTTTGAGTATCGCATAAATTGCTTCTTTCATCTGCTCTTTTTCGTTTTTCTCAAAAAAGGACTTTGGATTTTTAAAGAGTGATAACGCTTTTGCAAAAGCTTCTGTTGTTAAATGAGTAAATGCTTTCTCAAGGTTTGGCGACAGTAGTTCAAAGTCAATATCATTTGGTAAGCTGAAGTTAGTATCAATATTATTTACTTTTTCTTCGAGTACGTTTTCCATTTCTTTTACTTGGCTACGAATTAAAGATTCAATTCGTAATGAAACCGCACGTAACTCTTGTAGAAGTTCATAGCCAACATAATCTAATAGTTCCTGCATGCATTCATTGATTTGTATTCTTCCAGCCTTTCCTGATTCTTGAATTGTTGCTGGATTAAACATCTCCTTAAACATATCATGAAAACGAATAGAAAGTCGGTCTAAGACATAATAAAGCTGTTTATCAATCTTCTGGTTTATACCCTGTTTATATGAATTTTCGTCTAATCCCTGTATTTCCTGTATTGCGGTTTCTTTATTAGCTTGTAATTTTTGTTTTCGTTTTTGTTTTTCATCTACTGACATACTGACAGATTCCACATATGCAGAAATAGAGTTGTATGCCCGTCTTATATCCCAAAGTGCAGATTCGATACTAAGCTTCAGCAAATCGTGGTGAATAAATTGGAAAAATTGTTCCTCAAAATCGACCATCTTATTATTTAAAGGCTCTTTTGCTTCTTTATTTGCGATCGTTTCCCTACTTGAAATAGGAAAAAGCTTTGGAAAACGTATCCCTAATTGCAATAGTTGTTCATTTACATAATTTTCCACCAATAACAATTCGTCCGCATCTTTAGCAAGATCAGCAGCATTGATGATAAAAAACATTTTGTCTAATTCAAATGATTCCTTTACCCGTCCTAACTGCATTAAAAAGTCTTTATCAGCACGTGACAAAGCATGATTATAGTACGTTACATAAAGAATTGCATCGGCATGCTTAATATATTCAAATGCTACATTGGTATGTCTTGCATTTACTGAATCGGCCCCTGGAGTATCTACTAACGTAATTCCTTGCTTAGTTAATGAACAATCATAGTACAAATCAATTGATTCTACAAAACAGGCTTTTGTTTCGTCAGTGACATAAGACGTAAATGTGTCAATATTTGTATCGACCATCCCACCAATAATGTCTTTCATTGTTTCATAACCTTCCATAAATGCTTGCAAGTAATTAAAATGCATTTTAGACATGGAAGAAATGTCTGTGTTACTTAACCAGTTAAATAACCCTTCAATACTTTCGCTGCTAGTTGTAAAACCTTTAAGCAATGTTAAGATATCTTGTATAAGCGTTTCTTCTTTCTTCATCGTAACAATTACTGAACCGTGTGGGTGATCTTCAGAAACTGGTACAATTCGATTAATGGTAGCAGTAGTTGGATTGGGTGAAACAGGTAACACAGATTCGCCTAATAAAGCATTAGCAAATGATGATTTACCAGCGCTAAAAGCACCAAAAAGTGTTATCGTAAACGATCGATTATCTAATTTTTTTTGCTTATTTGTAAGATCACGTAAAATTTGTTCAAAACCTGGTATTGATTCAATCGTGTCAATGGTTTCCTTGATGTCCAGTGACACATTATCCACCTGATAATTTTTTTGGTTTTCACGCATTGAATCGTTTTTATTAACCTTCTCATTTTTTTCTTTTTCCTTAGTGAATAGCGGAGCTTGTTGTTGCGTTATAGCATTTCGTTGATTTAGCTCACGTTTAAATACATTCCACTCTTCATTTGTAGCAATTGGATGTTCAACTATATAATCAATCTTAGCTAATGTTTCGTTTCTTTCATTTTCTAAGGTAATAATTTGGTTCGTAACTTCTTCTGCTTCTTGTAATTTATTTCGTTCAACCTCAAGTAACTTCATTCGTTCCTTAATTTTTTTATTAATGTTCAATAATACTACTTCTTTTAAACTTATCGCTTCTCGCTTAAATTTATTTTTAATATCATTTTTTACATCATTCGTGTAATTTAATACGGATTCTCCGTTAACCTTCGCACCAGGGTTAATCAAACTTTCTAAATTTTCACTAGTATAATTAACAAAAATACTCTGTGCTTTTTGAGTTAATTCAGAATCGGAGATCTCGTAGCTTTTCATTAACTCAATGAGCTTATCCCTAAGCTTCCATTGGATAGATTTTTCAAGATTCTCTTGTAAAGGTTCTAGAAATAAATGCAAACGATTCTTTTTTTCTTGTTCTGTTTTTTTCTTTGATCCTAGCAACCCTACTTTAAAATCAGGTTGTTCTGATTCCAAGTATGACTTAGCTTTGTCTCGTAGTGTTGCTGGCATAATATATGCATTGTCTAATGTGCTATTAATTGTTTGGATAAAGTCTTTGTCAATTTTCTCAGGTAATACTTCCAGTTCATTTAATTGCTCATCCAGTTTTACTAAGTGTTCTGTTTCTGAATTAGGAACGTCCAAATCGGTTTTTATTAAATCAATTTCTTCCGTGTATTGATCACTTACATAATGCTTGTGGTCTGCCGATATTTGCGCGATTGATCGTTCAATGGAGTAATAGCTCTCTTTTTTATCCGTTACTAGATTAGAAAGAAAAGATTTTAATTCGCTTAACTGATTATGCGGCACGTTCGGATCAAGTAGAGAGGTATAGAAGATTTGATCTGCCATAATTCCCCATTGATTAAACGTTTGTTTAATTTTGTTCGTAAATGTCGAAAAAGGTAATTCATCTTCGTTATGCTTGTCGATTTGATTTACAATGAGAAAGAATGGAATATTCTTTTCTTGAATTGCACGTAGAAATTCTAAGTTCACTTCTGATTGCACGTGATTATAATCCATCACATAAAACATCACATCAACTAGATGTAAGGAACCTTCTGTCATTAATCGATCTGCATCGTCTGCTGCATCAATACCAGGTGTATCCATAACTGCAGTACTTCGTGGCAAAATGGAATCAGAGGCGTTTATTTCTATTTTTTTAATTGCATCCTTATCCTTGCAATAATCTTTTATTAAATCAATATCATATGGCTCAGCGTACTCGACTGGTTTTTCGTGATGAAAATACACCCTGGCATACCCGTCATCACCTGAAGTAATTTTTACTAAATTAGCACTTGTAGGAATCGGGCTTTGTGGCAATAAGGACTTACCTAAAAGCTCATTAATAATGGATGATTTACCAGCAGAAAAATGCCCTGCGAAACTAATGACTAATTCTTGCTTCTGAAATTTTTCATAGAGATCAATTATATTTTGTGCTTGTTTGTCATTTCCTTGCTTGCTAATCATCGTGTAAAGTGCAACAAGATGATCTTTCGTAATTAAATTGCTTTGTTCTTCTATTAATTCCAACGTCTTACAAATCCCTTCTAGATGAACAGTTCATATACTCTTATTATACGGATAATACTTTCTTTTTTCCATAAGGGAATACACGAACTTTTTGAACGACATTTTTTACACAAAATACATCATTTGTTTTATGCTGCTTCAAAAGCATGATAATCATTTATTTTTAGAAGGTTTTGAGCTTTTGTGCGATCTTCTTCTTTTTGGAAGCTAATCCTCAAAACGCCTAATAATCCTTCTCGTGACTCGATTATATGGAGGTTGGTGATACTTATTTCTTGTTCAGCTAAAATGGTTGTAATGTTGGCAATTGCACCTGGCGTATCCACGACATCCACATATAAATCATAGTATGATGGAATTGCACCTTTGGAACGAACAGGAAGTGCGTCTCGGAAAGTTTTTGCTTCCTGAAAGAATCCCGTTATTGCTTGCTCCTCATTTTGATGCAAGATTGTTCGTATGTTATTCATTTCTGCCATCCAATTATCCAATAAATCAAGTAGATTGTCGCGGTTTTGTTTGACGATATCTTTCCACATGCTTGGGCTACTCGATGCAATTCTTGTTATATCTCTAAACCCGCCTGCAGCTAACAGACTAACAAGTGGATTTTTAATTGATTCCTTTTTAGCTAGCTTAACTAAACCAGCTGCTATAAGGTGTGGAAAATGACTAATAACGCCTGTTATAGCATCATGTTCTTCTACATCAAGTACTAGAAAGTGAGCACTAGTACCTCCTAACCATTGTTGTAATTCATTTATCTTTTCTTCAGAAATATTGGATTGAGGAGTCAGTATATAATATGCATTTTCAAAAAGGTGAGCTTTTGCACTTTCTACACCTGATTTATGGGAACCTGCCATCGGGTGTCCACCAACAAAAGAATGTTCTTCATTCCATAAATGATTTGCAAGTTTCATAATACTAGTTTTTGTACTCCCTGTGTCCGTGATTATTACGTCTTTTTTAAGTGTCAGTATGGATAGTTGTTTCATTATTTTTGTCATCTCTACTACGGGTGTAGACAAGATGATTAAATCTGCTGACTCAGCAGCTTCACTAATAGAAATTACTTTTTTATCAATTATCGAAAGTGATTTGGCCGTATCTACTGCATTTTGTCTCACGTCGTATCCATAGATTGTAGCCTCTGGATGTTGCTTTTTAATACCAAGTGCTATCGATCCACCTATCAAACCAAGTCCGACAATGAATACATTTCCATGCATCGTAATTCCTCCTGTTAATTTAAAATAAATTCTTTTAGGGCATTTCTAACTTGATCATTTTGCTCTGCTAATCCTATCGTAATGCGGATGGATGTTGGAAATCCCAGTGATTTACCGGAACGAACAATTAACCCTTTTGTTAACAAAAATTGTGCCACTTCATCAGCATCACGACCTAAATCTACTAATATAAAATTCCCTTCTGATGGGAAAAAATCGATATTATGTTGCATACAAAATGTATAATACTTTTCTCTTTCTTCTATATTCTTTAGTCGGCACATCTTGACAAATGACTGATCAGTAAGCGCAACAGATGCTGCGAGTTGTCCTAATACGTTGGTATTAAACGGGAGTCGAACTGGTTCAATTGCTTGAATGATTTCGACAGACGAAATACCATAACCTACACGAAAACTTGCTAGACCATATATTTTTGAAAAGGTTCGTAAAATAATTAGATTAGGAAAATCATTTAGGAAACTAATTGAATTATATGCGTCATCTACATACTCGTAATAAGCCTCATCAAGGACCACTAATACATCCGATGGTACTTCTTCTAAAAAATTTTTCAGTTTCTTTTCTGGAATATACGATCCAGTGGGATTGTTTGGACTACATAACCATACAATTCCAGTGTTTTCATCAATTATTGAAAGCATATTCCTTAAGTCATGATGACCGTTTACTAGTTCTACTTCTCGTACTTCAGCACCTTCAATGGCAGCAATATGTTTATATTGCGGAAACGTAGGAGTTGCCATTACAGTGTTCTTCCCTTGATCAAGGATTGCCCGAGCGATCGTTTGCATAAGTTCATCGGTGCCATTTGAAAATATTAGCTGTTCTTTGTCTACATCTAGAATAGTTGCAGTTTTTTCTCGTAATTTCGTTGCATTTCCATCTGGGTAAAACAGAAAAGAAGATTGAAACGATTTTAATGCAGTATCAATTCTTGATGAATAACCGTATGGATTTTCATTCGAGGCTAATTTAATAATCGAATCTAGATTAAATTGCTTTTTTACTTCTTCAATGGACTTTCCAGGCTGATAGGCATGAAGTTGATCAATTTGCTGTTTCCATTTCATGTTCAGACCTCCTTTTATATATGATCTTATTTTTAGCTTTGAGATACTGGTGGAAAAAGCTTGCTTTTAAACGTATTTAATTCTTCCATAAAACGATTGAACTCCGAAATATCCATTTGCTGAGCAGAATCAGAGAGAGCAACAGCAGGATCTGGATGTACTTCTGCCATAATAGCATCGGCACCTATTGCTAATGCAGCTTTTGCGGTTGGAAGAAGCAAGTCTTTTCTTCCGGTCGAGTGAGTTACATCGACAATTACTGGTAAATGTGTTTCATTTTTCAAGATTGGAACAGCTGAAATATCTAGCGTGTTTCTTGTTGCTTTCTCATATGTGCGAATTCCACGCTCGCATAAAATAATCTGATCATTTCCTTGTGAAATAATGTACTCAGCTGCATTCATAAATTCCTCAATCGTAGCGGCTAGACCGCGTTTTAAAAGGACAGGTTTATTAACTTTTCCAACTGTTTTAAGTAACTCGAAGTTCTGCATGTTTCTAGCACCTATTTGAATGACATCCACATAATTTAATGCTTTTTCAACGTCATGTGGTGTAAGAATTTCACTAATTACAGACATTCCTACTTCATCTGCAACATTTCGTAGAATTTTTAATCCTTCTATACCTAATCCCTGAAAATCGTATGGTGAAGTTCGTGGCTTAAAAGCGCCACCGCGCATTAATGTTAGACCCTGTTTTTTCATAGCTAATGCAACTTTTTTAACTTGATCAAAGCTTTCCACTGCACATGGACCCATAATAAATCGTTGCCCACCATCACCAAATTTTGCACCATTTACATTAACTATTGTGTTTTCGGGACGAACTTTGCGTGAAACTAATAATGCATTGCGGTTATTATCTTCTTGAAGTTCTAAGCTAGCTTTAAATATTTCCTTAAAAATAAATTGGATTGTTGATGCTTCAAATGGTCCGGCGTGATTTTTCATAATTAAATCGAGCGACTCTCGTTCGCGTACTGGATCAAATCGGGTAATACCTTGTTGTATTTTTTCCTCCCCAATTTCTTGGACAATTGTTGCTCGTTCGTTCAATAAAGCCAAAATTTGTAAGTTAACCTCGTCTATTTGATCACGTAAAAGTGATAATTTATTTATTGTCATCATTTCTCCTCCTAGTAAATTTTGTAGTAACGATAAAACTACTGAATCAACTTTCACCTCCTAAAAAAATCGTCCCTGTCGTTTCATTCGAAACAACAGGGACGATAGTATCGCGGTACCACCCTACTTGTGAAAAATATTTTCACCACTTTGTTTTGTTAACGATCATTCGACCGTCTTTTCCTTCATAAAGAATATGCTTTACTACGAAAAAGAAGCTCCAGGACTGTAATTCATGCTTACCTTTGACTGATTTTCACCACCATCAGCTCTCTGTTACAGGGAGGTAAGTCACTACTCGGTTCCCTTCGTTGCATGTACTATTTAGTTTTTTATAACGTTAGAAAGTATTAATTATGGAAGACCTTATAAGAAAAACTTCGGTATTCGTTATTAATGACAAGTCGAATGCCGAGTCTTTCTAAAGAGCAAAGAAAGTATAAACGAAAAGCTGTCTAGCTCCAGCGTCCAGCAACTAGCAAAGGTTTTGGTGGGACGAGCATTTAGCGCAGTCCCAAACTTCACACACGTTGCGTGGGCGCAGTTTGTACGTTGCTAAACGGGCGCTTGCGCTTTTCTTATAAAATAAAAAACCCTACTGGTATACTAACCAGTAGGGACGATGATAATCGCGGTACCACCCTAGTTGTGAAGATCTACTTCACCACTTTGTTTTGTTAACGATCAAGTGACCGTCTTTTCCTTCACGAAGAATACTCTTCACTACGAAAAAGAAGCTCCGGGACTGTAATTCATGCTTACCTTTGACTGATTTTCACCACCATCAGCTCTCTGTTACAGGGAGGTAAGACACTACTCGGTTCCCTTCGTTGCCGAAATATAAAATATATTTATTGTTTAAGGTTATAGTTTCACATTATATGCTTTTACTTAATTAATTGTCAATAACTTTTTTGAAAAATAAGAAAAACTATTTGCGATTACTGCAAATAGTCTCAGAAATAATTAGTTTTCTGCTTTCGAAATTAAAGTAGTTGAAATGTAGCGAATTACATCTCCTCTACTTACAACCCCAACTACTTTATTATCGTGATCAACGACTGGAATTTTTTTAAATCGATGCTTTGAAAATATAGAGAGGGCTTTTTCTAGTTTGTCTTCAGGGTGTACAGTGTATATTTCTTTATCAGGCATAACTTTTTCTACTTTATGATTAATTGCATAGCCAAGTTTATGCATTAAATCCTCTTTTTCACTTACAAGTACTAATGCAAATGTATCATAAACAGTTCTTCCCTTTGGTTGTAGATAGCGAATAACATCACCATCACTGACCAGACCAAGCAAATTATTGTTTATATCAACTACCGGAACACCACCAATGCGATGTTTGACAAGTAGTTCCAATAATTCTTTGATTGCCATATCTTTATCTGCTGTAATTACATTAGATATCATAAAATCCTTGATTTTCATTTTCTATACACCCCTATTTTTAACTAAATCATTGTATTATTCCGATTCCAATGTTCTGTACTTTCCACCATAGTATAAAATAGGTTCCCCTTCTCCCATTTTGATATCAATCACTTCTGCAATAAAAATTAAATGATCACCTGCTTTAGCGGTGTCCATTACTTTACATGATAATGTAGCAATAGCGCCATCTATAACGGGTACTCCTTTACGAGTTATAAATGGAATTTCGCGCTTTTTTTCCATTTGTTTTGCAAAAATCATGGAAAGATCTTTTTGCTCTTCACGCAAAATACTTATGCCAAACTGTTTTGTTTCCTGCAATTTAGTATACATTCTAGCATTCTCGTCAATTGAGATAGCTATTAATTTCGGTTCTAGGGAAACGGACATGAATGCGTTAACAGTCATTCCCATTATTTCACCTTTATAATCAGTGCTTACGACTGTTATGCCAGTAGCAAATTTACCCATCGTATCACGAAACAAGCGGTTATCCATTATGTACAACACTTCCTTTCTCGTAAACTTTATTCAGAATATCATTAAAGTAGAAATAGTTGAAATAAGTTGTTCGCATTATTTGGTTTACATAATAATATTACAATAAATTAATGAAAATTAAAAACCTTGATAACATTTTATGCTATCAAGGTTTTTATGTTCATTTTATACTGGATATACGCCATGTTTTCTTTCCGTAAACGTTACATTTTTTGATTCATACATTTCGAATCGTGTAACTAGCTCATTCCTTAGTTTATCAGGATCAATAATCGCATCGACAACTAATTCTGAAGCTAATCGATAAATATCGATATTATCTTTATACTCATCCTGTTTCTGTTTGATAAAAGCAGGTCTTTCTCCTTCTGGTAATTCAGCTATTTTATTAGCATAAACAGCATTTACAGCAGCTTCAGGACCCATTACAGCAATTTGGGCTGATGGTAATGCAAGACAGCAATCAGGCTCAAATGCTGGGCCAGCCATTGCATAAAGACCTGCTCCATAAGCTTTTCGAACGACAACAGAAATTTTTGGAACAGTCGCCTCGCTCATCGATGCCAGCATTTTTGCACCATGACGGATGATACCAGCACGTTCCACTTTTGTTCCAATCATGAAACCAGGTATATCCATTAGGAATAATAAAGGAATATTAAATGCATCACATAATTGAATGAATTTCGCTGCTTTATCTGCAGAATCAGGGAATAACACGCCACCTTTCATTCGTGGTTGGTTAGCAATGATTCCAACTGACTTACCATTAATGCGCGCAAGTCCAGTAATTAGTTCAGGTGCGAAACGTTTTTTCACTTCACAAAAACTTTCATCGTCAATTAGTCGATCAATTAAATCGTACATATTAAAAGGAGCATTTTGGTTTTCAGGAATTAATTCCGAGATTGATTTCTCAAATTCTTTAACGTCCTTTTTATCCATCACGTTTGGTTTGCTTCTAAAACTAGCTGGAAAATAACTAATATAGTTTCTAGCGTATGCAATAGCATCCTCTTCCGTTTTAGCTAATACATCACCACAACCTGAAACAGATGTATGCATTTTAGCTCCACCCATCTCTTCTAACGTGACTTTTTCACCAATAACCTTTTCTGCCATACGCGGAGAGCCTAAATACATGGACGCATTTCCATCTACCATAACTACGATATCACAGAATGCTGGTATGTATGCTCCTCCGGCAGCTGATGGACCAAATAATAAACAAACCTGTGGTACTCGTCCTGAAAGCTTGATTTGATTATGGAATATTTTTCCTGCACCTCTACGCCCAGGAAACATTTCAATTTGATCTGTAATTCGTGCACCAGCAGAATCTACTAAGTAAAACATTGGAATTTCTAATTTCAGTGCACTTTCTTGAATCCGGATAATTTTTTCTACCGTTCTTTTCCCCCATGAACCGGCTTTTACAGTTGAATCATTTGCCATTACACAGACGGATTGACCATTGATACGACCGATTCCTGTAACAACCCCGTCAGATGGTAAAGAGTCATCCATGCAATTTGCAAAGAATGCATCTTCAATATCCATATCCTCATCAAATAAAAGCTCTAAACGTTTACGAACAAATAATTTGCCCTTTTCTTCATTTTTTTGGTGATATTTTTCTAGTCCGCCTTTTTCAATTTTTTCCATCCGTTTCTGTAATTCTTCTACGTACGACATGTGTAACCTCCTACAACTAGTATTATTTCCCTTTGTATTCTGGTTTTCTTTTTTCTTTAAATGCGTTCAATCCTTCGATACGGTCTTCTGTTGGTATTGTTTCTTTATAGCATAAATGTTCAATTGCTAAACCAGTATCTATATCAGATTGGATACCTTTATCGATTGCTGTTTTTGCTTGCTTAAGTGCAATTGGGCCATTCTTTGCTATTTGTTTAGCAATAACAATTGCTTCTTCGACTAAATATCCATGTTCAAAGAGTTGTTCCACGAGGCCGATTTGGAGCGCTTCAGTCGTTGAAACTGGTTTTCCAGTAAAAATTAATCGTTTTGCTTGACCAAGTCCTATTAATCGCGTTAAACGTTGTGTACCACCAGCACCAGGTATAATAGCTAGTGACGTCTCCGTTAAGCCTATTTTAGTGTCATTAACTGCAATTCGAAAATCACATGCTAGTGCTAATTCTAAACCACCGCCAAACGCAACTCCATTTAACGCAGCAATTACAGGCATCTTCATTTTAGCAACATGTGATACAGTATCGCCAATATAGCGAACTGCTTGAACTACCTGCTCTTCAGACATACCTTTACGTTCTTTTAGGTCTGCTCCCGCGCAAAAAGCTTTACTTCCCGCCCCTGTGATGACGGTGCACCTGATGGAAGAATCTTGTTCGATTTCATCAATTTTGTTATTTAATTCGTCTAATAATGCTTTTGACATTGCATTTGCAGCATCAGGGCGATTAAGTGTTAGGAGAGCAATATGATCTTCAATTTTTTCAAAAAGTATAAGTTCAGACACTTGTATTCTCCTTTCCTATCGCTCGCTTTTAATGATTTTCATTTGATTGCTTGATAGATTTTTTACATATTTTTCAATAAACAAGGCTGCTTCTATTATTCTATCTTGGTTAATTCCCGTTTCGACGCCCATTCGATGTAACATATATAATAAATCATCCGTTGCCAAATTTCCGGAAGCCCCTTTTGCATAAGGACATCCCCCTAATCCTCCAACAGCACTATCAAATTTAGTAATACCATAATCCATTGCAACTAGAACATTTGCTAAAGCGGTTCCTCGAGTATTATGAAAATGCATCGCTAATTTTTCAGCCGGAAAATAATGTAACAATTGATCTAACACTCTAGCTACTTGTGCTGGATCAGCAACCCCGATCGTATCTCCAATGGAAATTTCATCTACACCCATACTAAATAGTTTATCGCATACTTGAACTACTTTATTTGTGTCGATGTTTCCTTCATATGGACATCCAAACACAGTAGAAACATAACCTCTTATCGATTTATTTGCTTCTTTTGATTCTCTGGAAACGCTTTCTAAAATTGGGTAAGTTTCTTCAATCGTTTTATTTATATTCTTTTTGTTATGTGTTTGACTTGCCGAAAGAAATAGACAAACCTCATCGATATCTACTTCTAATGCGCGCTCCAATCCCGTTTTATTCGGGACTAGAGCTGCATAGGTTAC
The DNA here is from genome assembly GCF_055329585.1 of Virgibacillus sp. GM2-2. NCBI lineage: Bacteria > Bacillati > Bacillota > Bacilli > Caryophanales > Bacillaceae > Virgibacillus > Virgibacillus sp. GM2-2. Next base: position 186,085 of record NZ_JBUZWC010000005.1, read on the forward strand.
TTCCGAATTGCGCTTAATTTTTTTTGCTACCTCTGTTGCATCCTTTAACTGAGGGATCCAGTCTGGATGAACAAAAGAAGAAATTTCAATATATGACGTACCTGAGTTTGATAACATGTTAATCCATTCAATTTTAGCTTCTGTTGGTACCATTTCCGACTCGTTTTGCAGACCGTCTCTTGGGCCAACTTCTTTTATGGAAATGTTTTTTGGAAAGTTCAATCGCAACCCTCCTACCTATTCATTTATTTTTTAAGTGATATTTATTCGATTACTGCAATCGTATCTCCTTCATTAACGAAATCGCCTTCTGCTACTTTTAGTTCTTTCACAGTTCCATCGCTTTCACTTGCAATTGGAATCTCCATCTTCATTGACTCTAAGATTACTACGTCCTGCCCTTCCGTTACTTTGTCACCTTCTGCTACAGTAATTTTCCATACACTTCCTGCCATTGTCGCTTTTACTTCTTCCATGATAATTCCTCCTAGTTTGTTTTTGCTTTCATCATTGGTAGATAATGCTCGTTTACAAATGCTGTTGTAGCATTTCCTTCAGTAAATGCTTCCATATTCATAACTTCTTTTAACATAGGGATATTCGTTTTAATCCCTTCAACTTTATAATTCATTAATGCTTGCTTCATTCTTTCAATTGCTTCATCTCGACTACTTGCTTTAACAATTAGTTTACCAATCATCGGATCATAAAATGGTGTTACATCATAGTCACTAGTAACTGCTAATTCATTTCGCACATTCTCACCCTCTGGGGCTTGAAATGTTGTAATATGTCCTGGAGATGGGAAAAATGTTATTGGGTCTTCTGCATAAATTCTCACTTCAATAGCATGCCCATCGATTGATAATTCATCTTGCTTCACGGATAATTCTTTTCCGTTTGCAATATTAATTTGTTCGCTTACAATATCAATGCCAGTTATTTCCTCTGTAATTGGATGTTCCACTTGAATACGTGTATTCATTTCAAGGAAGTAGAAATTTTCTTCTAAATCTACTAAAAACTCAATTGTTCCTGCATTGTAATACCCAAGAGCTTTTGCCGCATCAACTGCTGCATTACCCATTTTTGTTCGTGTAGCTTCTGAAATAAACGGAGATGGCGCTTCTTCGACTACTTTTTGATTTCTACGTTGAATGGAGCAATCACGCTCAAATAGATGAACAGCGTTGCCATGTTGATCAGCTAGTAGTTGAATTTCAATATGTCTCGCATTTTCCAATTTCTTTTCCATAAACATTGCACCATCACCAAAAAATGTTTGTGCACGCTTAGAATTACTTTCAAATGCTTTTGCTAACTCATCGTCTGACTGAACGACCTGCATACCAATTCCACCGCCACCGGCAGAAGCTTTTAACATAATCGGATAACCAATTTCTTTAGCAATCTCGATTGCTTCTTCAGCAGATGCAACTGCATCATCTGTTCCTGGAACTACTGGGACTCCAGCTGCTTGCATCGCCTTTCTGGCAGCAATTTTACTACCCATTTTTTCCATAACATCACGTTTTGGTCCGATAAAAATAATACCAGCATCATCACACTTTTCAACAAATTGGCCACTTTCACTTAGAAAGCCATAACCTGGATGAATTGCATCAACATTTGCTTTCTTCGCGATACTAATTATCTTGTCAACATTTAAGTAACTTTCATTTACTCGTGGAGGTCCAATCAAATAGCTTTCATCCGCCATACCTACAAACGGTGACTTTTGATCAGCTTCTGAATATACTGCAACAGTTTGAATACCCAACTTCTTGCATGAACGGATAACACGTGCAGCTATTTCTCCACGATTCGCTATTAGAATCTTTTTAATCATAGTCTCTCCCCTTACTAGTTAACTTTTTTATTCAAGATGTTGAATCGCAAGTTCTTTTAGTTTATATTTTTGGATTTTTCCGCTTGCAGTCATTGGATATTCACTTACGAATTCAATGTATTTTGGTATTTTATGATACGAAATATTTCCTTCACAAAAAGATCGAATATCCTCAACGGTTGTGGTGACATTGTCCTTCAATATAATCCATGCCATTACTTCTTCTCCGTATTTCTTATCTGGAAGACCAATAACTTGCACATCTAACACATCTGGGTGTTGATACAGGAATTCTTCAATTTCGCGTGGATAAATGTTTTCTCCACCACGAATAATCATATCTTTCATTCTTCCAGTTATTTCATAGTAACCATTTTCATGTAAAATAGCTAAATCCCCAGTATGTAACCATCCATCTGGATCTATAGCAGCCTTGGTTGCTTCTTCATTGTTATAATACCCTTTCATAACATGATATCCACGTGTGCAAAGCTCTCCTGGTATACCAACTTGTTGTTCGTCATCTGTACCAGGGACAACCACTTTCACTTCTACATTTGGGTGTGGCTTTCCAACTGTACTAACCTTTAGTTCGATTGGGTCATCTGTTTTTGTTTGGATGAAAACTGGTGAAGACTCTGTTTGTCCGTAAGCAATTGTAATTTCCTTTGCACCCATTTTTTCCATAACATTTGTCATAACTTCCATTGGACAAGTTGATCCAGCCATAATCCCGGTACGTAAATGGGTAAAATTATACTGATCAAATTTCGGATGATTCAACTCTGCAATAAACATTGTTGGTACCCCATGTAGAGCAGTACACTTTTCATCCGAAACAGCTTTCATAACTCGTTCTGCCTCAAATTGTTCCACGATCACCATTGTCGCCCCTTTTGATACAGCAGCTAAAATACCTAAAACACAGCCGAAACAATGGAAAAACGGTACAGGAATACAAAGACGATCTTCATTTGTTAGTTTCATACAGTCAGCAATTTGATTACCGTTATTAACGATATTATAATGTGTCAGCATTACACCTTTTGGAAAACCTGTAGTACCAGAGGTGTACTGCATATTAATCGTATCATGGCAATCTAATGATTCTTTACGTTCCACTAATTCAGCATTTGTTACCTGATTACCCATTTGAATTATTTCATTCCAGTTGTAACCAAAATTGAATGTTTCATCATTTAAAACGATGACATTTTTCAAATGTGGTAATTCAGGTGACTTAATTTTACCTTTTTCATAGCTATCAAGATTAGGACAAACTTGTCGTAATACATCTAAATAGTTAGTACCCTTATAGGATTCTGCCATAATGAGAGTAGTAGATTCTGATTGTTTTAATAAATACTCTAATTCCTTTGCCTGATAACTTGTATTGACTGTTACGAGAACAGCACCCATTTTACCAGTTGCAAATTGTGAGGTAATCCACTCAGGTTTATTATCAGCCCAAATTGCAACATTTTCTCCCTTTTGAACGCCGAGTGACATGAAGCCTTTTGCAGCTTGGTTTACCATCTCATCAAATTCTTGATATGTTTTACGCATGTTTAATTCTGGATAAACAACAGCTTCTTGATGTGGATACAAATTCACTTGTTTTTCTAATAATTCTCCTACAGTAAGATCTAGTAAAGACATGAATTTACCCCTTTCAACTGTTTATTAGAGTCCTAATTGACGTGCGATAACTAAACGTTGAACTTCTGAAGTACCCTCACCAATTTCCATTAGCTTTGCGTCACGTAGATAGCGTTCTACTTCATATTCACGCATATAGCCATATCCACCGTGTATTTGAATTGCGTGGTTAGCAACTCTTGTAGCAGCTTCACTAGCATACAATTTTGCATAAGCAGATTCTTTTGTAAATGATTTTCCTTGATCTTTTAACCACGCAGTCTTGTGAACCATATTTCGCGCTAATTCGATTTCCATTGCCATATCTGCAAGCTTAAATTGAATAGCTTGGAAGTTAGATATTGATTTACCAAATTGCTTACGCTCTTTCGCATAAGTTAGTGATTTATCAAGAGCTCCTTGCGCAATACCAAGTGCTAGAGCAGCAATTGAAATACGTCCACCATCAAGTGTATATAAAAATTGCTTGAATCCTTTGTTTGGGTCACCTAACAGGTTTTCTTTTGGAACTCGAACATTATCTAATACGATTTCAGCTGTGTTTGAACCACGCACACCCATTTTGTCGTAATTGTCCGTAATCGTAATTCCATCGACATCGGTTGGAACAATAATAGCACTAATGATATTTTTTCCTCGTTGATCTTTGCCAGTAACAGCGGTAACAATAATAGTAGATGCATAGCTTGCATTCGTAATAAAGCATTTTTCTCCATTTATTACGTATTCGTCACCTTCTAGTACTGCAGTAGTTTTTGTACCACCTGCGTCAGAGCCAGCATTGGGTTCAGTTAAACCAAACGAACCTAAGTTTTTGCCTTCAGCTAAAGGTGTTAAATATTTTTTCTTTTGTTCTTCTGTTCCGAAGTAATAAATTGGACTAGCCCCTAATGAAACAGCAGCAGCATAGCTTAATCCGGTACTTCCACAAACACGACCGATTTCTTCTACCGCTATAGCGTATGAAACCGTATCTCCTCCAGATCCACCATACTCTTCTGGAAATGGAATTCCTAATAAGCCTAATTCTCCAATTTGCTTAAAAATATCTTCTGGAAATTCAGCCTTTACGTCGATGTCAATCGCTCTAGGACGGATTACGTCTTCTGCGAAATCACGTACCATTTTCTTGATCATCAATTGTTCTTTGGTTAATTCAAAGTTCATTTGTTTTCCTCCTAGTAATCTATCACAAGACCGACTGGTTGGTCTGTGTACGTAATTAAAAAATGAAAGCGATTACTTTCATGTGGTAAAAAAAGATTTTTCTATCAGTACATTTTTATAGGATGTACTATATAATGTTTCAACCTGTAAAACAGAATGCAAGATAAGGTCAACATATATATCACCGATCTCCTCTATTGTTTTGGATCCATCCTGTTTATACCATTTATATGTCCAGTTAACCATACCGAGGATAGCCATTGTCGTTATTTCAACTGGAAGGTCACTTCGAAACTCTTTTTCGGCCTTTCCTTCGCGGATTGCCTCGATGATAATTTGTTTAAATTGATCTCGTTTTTTCTTAATTAATATCTCGTACTCTGGTTTTAAGTATATCGTTTCTTGGTAAAAAACGGAAATATGAGGCTTATAAAGGTCAAATACTTTAACAAAATCTTTGATAATTGCCTGTAATTTTTTTGTTGGTGAATCGTAAATTTTTTTGGCCGTAATTGCTTTTTCCAACACGTATGTAATAAATGTGTCATGAATGACAAATAGCAATTCATCTTTTGATGTAAAGTGATGATAGAAACCACCTTTAGATGTCCCAACGACTTCAACGATTTGGTTAACTGTTACTCCATGAAAGCCTTGTTTTTCGAATAAAAGTAACGACGATTGAATAATTCTTTGACGTAAATCCGTTATAAACCCTCCTTCCATTATTTCCATATTAACCTTATCATATTTTTCAGAATTTAGAAAGTAAAATAAAAGGTTATAGCTGTTAATACTAAATTTTGTAATGAACAGTATAAGTTAAGTGAGAGGTGGTGGCTGGTGGCCAACCAATACTCAGTATCGGACACTGAAGCCCTTATTTTTACTTTTTGAACATGTTTTATGGGTTGATCGGACTCAGGATGCTTTATTTAGGTAAAATTAAGTTGAATTCATGCTTTTTTTACTAAATAAGGTATCCTGAGTCCGATAACAAGCACATTCACCCTAAATTTGTGCAAATAAGGGATCTGGTGTCCGCTAATTTTAATTTCGCAGTAGTACCCAGTATCCGTAACGTGTGAAATAGTGAAAATTCAAGCAGCATCGACCGCTACGGAAAAACACTGCGCTTTCCGTGGGTAGCTGATGAGCCTCCACGAGCTTACGTTCTGCGGGGTCTCATCTAGGCTTATGCTCCCACAGGACAAAGGAAAACTGCCCCGAATAGGCATCGCACGAAGAAAAAATGCTTTTCTTTTTCGAGGAGTCTCCGTGTTTTTCCTCCGCTAGATTTGTGCTGCATAACATATACTTGATGAAAAATAATTATCTTCTATTTCGGCAGTTGATTGGAGCTGCGGACAGTCGACTCCTTGAAAAAGAAGGTCACTTTTTCTGCGTGCGATGTTGTTTCAGGGAAGCATTCCTTGTCCTGCGGGACTAATAGGCATAGGTGAGACCCCGCAGGACGGCTAGTAAGGATGGCCGACTAAAACCTTCCTTTGCGGACAACGTCGGCATACCCCTTGCCGGGTCAAGGAGGCTCACCAGTCGCCCTAAGGTGCGCGACTGTCCGCAGCGGAAATCAACGTTGCACTCACCAAAAGGCAAAACGTAAATTCTCACTAATTCACATATTCCTTTAACTACGTGTTTAAATCCAATAATAGTTAATGATGAAAAAAGGACAGTTCACTTATGGAACTGTCCGCACAATCTATACTCTTACGATTCAAATGGTTTTTGATAATTTGCTTCTTTCCATACTTCTATTACTTCGCCTTCATTATCCGTATCAATTACAAATGAACCGTTGCTCGAACGGTCACTTAATGTTAAATCTAGCGGGAAAATGGTATGGGTATTTCCTTTATCTGTTTTAAAAGTCAGTGAATCTTGCTCATTGATAATAAAAAATCCTCGAATTCGATGTGGTTTCTTTTTCAATTCTCGAAGCATCGTAAGTCCTCGTTTAGCTCTGGTTGTTTTTGTAAAGTCACTTAGCTTCATTCGTTTACATGCCCCCCGTTGCGTAACGATTACTAACGATGGTTCACTTAGATCATCAAACGCTTGGCCGTTTACGACATATTCACCCGTTTTTAATTGAATTGCTTTTACTCCAGCTGCTCGTTGACCAACTGGGGTAATTTCGGATTCATGATACCAAAGACCGTAACCAGTATTTGATGCAACAAACACATCAGAATGACCATTTGTTAATTGAACATCAACTACTTCATCATCTTTTTTAAGATTTAATGCTACTAATGCTTTTGAATGCCGTTGAGCATCATAATGATTCCATTCACTGCGTTTTACCATACCGTTTTTTGTAAAGAAAATAATAAATTGATCTTTCTTAAAATCACGTACAGGTATACAATTGACAATCGTTTCATCTTTTTCGAGGGTAGCTATATTGGAAACATGCTGCCCTAAATCTTTCCAACGAATATCTGGTAATTGGTGGATTGGTAAATAGAAATATTTTCCTTTATTTGTAAAAAGTAGTATTTTATCTGTTGTATTCAATTCGTGTAACCCGATTAGATGGTCTTCCTCTTTTATTGCTAAATCTTCACCATTTGACGCAGCATAAGATCGAAGACTAGTCCGTTTAATGTACCCATCTCTAGTTGAGGAAACTAGTACATCTTCACTAGCGACCATAACTTCAATATCAATCTTTAATTCTTCAATTGTGTCTTCAATTTTTGTTCTTCTTTTTTCAGCATACGTTTTTTTAAGTTTTATTAGGTCATTTTTAATGGTTTGAAACAACTTCGTTTCGCTTGCTAGAATTGATTCTAATTCGGCAATCTTTTTACGAAGCTCGTCCGCTTCTTTTTCTAAAGATGTAATATCTGTATTTGTTAATCGATAGAGTTGTAACATTACAATTGCTTCTGCTTGCGGTTCAGAGAAATCATATGCCTCAATAATTCTTTTCTTAGCGTCTGCTTTGTTTTTCGAAGCTCTGATTGTGGCGATTAACTCGTCTAAAATAGAAATCGCTTTGATAAGTCCCTCGACAATATGAGATCGTTCATTTGCTTTTTTTAACTCGTAGGTTGTTTGCCTAGTAACAACATTTTTTTGATGAATTATATATGCATCAAGTAGTTCTGGTAGTGATAATTGCTTTGGTGTTTTATCTTTAATTGCAACCATGTTAAAGTGATAGGTTATTTGTAAATCAGTATTTTTATATAAATAATGAAGTACACCTTCACTATTTGCATCTTTCTTCAACTCAATTACAATTCGAAGTCCTGTTCGGTCTGTTTCATCACGAACTTCTGAAATTCCTTCTACTTTACGATCAAGTCGTAACTCATCAATCTTCTTGACCATGTTTGCCTTATTTACCTCGTAGGGAATTTCGTCTATAACAATTTGTTCCCTATTACCTCTGATTTCTTCAACAGCTGCTTTTCCTCGTATAATAACTTTCCCTTTACCAGTTTCATAAGCTTTAACGATTCCATCTATACCTTGAATGATTCCGCCAGTTGGAAAGTCAGGTCCCTTCATCACTTTCATCAGTTCTTGAACGGTTACTGTTGGGTTGTCAATTTTCATCACAACTGCATCAATAACTTCTGCCAAATTATGTGGTGGAATATCAGTCGCATATCCAGATGAAATACCAGTTGATCCATTTACCAATAAGTTTGGAAACTTTGCAGGAAGTACTACTGGCTCATTATTTGTGTCATCGAAGTTTGGAATGAAATCCACTGTGTGTTTCTCAATATCGCGAAGTAATTCGGATGAAATACTCGATAATCTAGCTTCTGTATAACGCATTGCAGCAGGTGGATCCCCGTCTATACTACCGTTATTACCATGCATTTCAATTAACACATTTCGAACTTTCCAATCTTGACTTAATCGAACCATTGCTTCATAAACAGATGAATCACCATGTGGATGGTAATTACCAATAACTGTTCCTACCGTTTTGGCTGATTTTCTAAAGTTGTTATCATGGGTATTTTTATCTTCGTGCATCGCATATAAAATACGACGTTGTACTGGTTTAAGTCCATCACGTGCATCAGGCAGTGCTCTTTCCTGAATGATATATTTACTGTATCTCCCAAATCGGTCACCGATAACTTCTTCGAGTGGAAGGTCTAAATATTTTTCTGGTTGTGACAAACCAATCCCCCCTTATTACGTATGAATTTTATCATTTTCTAGTATGTTTGCGTCATCATCCATGCTAAATTCAACATGTCCTTCAATCCATTTTCTACGCGGTTCAACTTTATCTCCCATTAATGTGGTGACGCGTCTTTCCGCAATGGCAAGATCCTCTAATGTAACACGAATTAACGTTCGGGTCTCTGGATCCATCGTAGTCTCCCACAATTGATCAGCATTCATCTCACCTAAACCTTTATAGCGTTGAATTGTATAGCCGTTTTTAAATTGTTTTAGAATATCTTTTAATTCGTGATCTTCCCATGCGTATACAATTTTTTCATTTTTACCTTTTCCTTTAGAGACTTTATATAACGGTGGTAAAGCGATATATATTTTTCCAGCCTCAACTAAGGAACGCATATATCGATAGAAAAATGTCAGTAACAGAACCTGAATATGTGCTCCGTCCGTATCTGCATCCGTCATAATAATTATTTTATCGTATTGAACGTCTGCCAAGTCAAAATCCCCACCAACACCTGCACCAATTGTATGGATGATTGTTGAGATTTCTTCATTTTTAAATACTTCTTCGAGCTTGGCTTTCTCCGTGTTAATTACTTTTCCACGAAGAGGTAACACAGCTTGGAATTTTCGGTCTCGACCTTGTTTAGCTGATCCACCTGCAGAATCTCCCTCGACTAAGTATAGTTCATTCTTTTTCGGATTTCTTGATTGGGCAGGGGTTAATTTTCCGCTAAGAATGGAGTCTTTGCGCCGTTTTTTCTTACCTGTACGCGCATCTTCTCGTGCTTTTCTAGCTGCTTCTCTAGCTTCTTTTGCTTTGACTGCTTTTCTAATAAGCTGGCCAGCACTATCTGGATTTTCTTCAAGAAAATACGATAATTTTTCTGAAACAACAGCATCAACTGCAGATCTCGCTTCTGAAGTACCCAATTTCCCTTTTGTTTGACCTTCAAATTGAAGAAGTTCTTCTGGGATTCTGACTGACACAATTGCAGTAAAACCTTCCCGTATATCCGTACCTTCGAGGTTTTTATCCTTTTCTTTCAACAATCCAGACTTTCTCGCATAATCATTAAACGTTCTTGTGATGGCTGTTCTAGCACCTGATTCATGTGTCCCGCCATCTTTGGTCCGAACGTGGTTAACAAATGAGAGCATACTTTCTGAGAAGCCATCGTTGAACTGGAATGCAAAATCAACTTCAATCTCTTGTTGTTCACCCTCAAACGAAACAACAGGGTGTAATGTATCTTTTTCTTCATTCAAGTATGCAACAAAAGATTCTAATCCATCTGGATACTCGTATACTTCGCTAGTTACGTTACGCTTGTCTTCTAATTCAATACGTAATCCCTTTAACAAAAATGCAGCTTCTCGTAGTCGTTCTGATAGCGTTTCAAAGTTATAAACAATTGTAGAAAAAATTGTTGGATCCGGTTTAAAATGTATAATAGATCCTTTTTTTCTAGTTGTCCCTTTGTTTACCATCCCACCAACAGGTTTACCACCATTCTCGAATCGTTGAAAATAGATATTACCATCACGATAGCTTGTAACTTCTAACCACTCGGACAATGCATTCACAACCGACGCACCTACTCCATGAAGTCCGCCACTTGTTTTGTATCCTCCTTGTCCAAATTTCCCCCCTGCATGCAGCACAGTAAAAATCACTTCAATTGTTGGTTTTCCGGAGCTGTGCATACCAGCTGGAATTCCTCTACCACTATCCTCAACAGATATACTATTATCATTATGTATAATAACTTTTATGGTATCTCCATACCCTGCTAGCGCTTCGTCTACTGCATTATCGACAATTTCATGTACTAAATGATGTAAGCCACGTGTATCTGTGCTTCCTATGTACATACCTGGTCTCTTTCTAACTGCCTCTAGTCCTTCAAGTACTTGAATAGAGTCATCGGTATAGTTTAACGGTTGTTTAACCACTTACCATCTACTCCTTTCTACCTACGTTTCATGTCTATTTTTATATTAGAACAGATGTTTGTATTTGTAAATGTATTCAATAGTTGCGCTAAATCTGTTTATTAGTATACTACAATTATTTTCCCCTTGTATAGACTGACAATATAAGCATAATAGATAAAGAATTTATTTTTTCAATAATAACGAAGGTGAAAACACCAGTTTAGCGACGTGCGAAATGTACTTGTGTTACACAAATCGTACAACGTTGTTATATTATGCACTATAGAATCCTAAACAATAAAAAAGCCTTATCCCTGAGGCTTAATCAAGGATAAAGCTATCATTTTATTTTATCAACATAGCATGAGCTACTTTGATACAGGTGTCCATAATAACTGTAAAATCATGTTTTTTCAAATGTTCATATGCTTCTTCGTTTGCAATTCCGAGTTGCGCCCAAAATATTTTGGCATTTGTTTCAGTTGCTTGCTTTGCAATATCTGGTAAATATTCCGGTCGTCTAAACACATTGATAATATCAATTGGTTCTTTTACATCTAATAACGATGGATAAGCCTTTTCACCAAGTACCTCATCAACTGTCGGGTTTACTGGGATAATCGTATATCCCTTTTCCTGCATAATCTTTGATATTTGATAAGATGTTCTTGCCGAGTTGTCAGACAGCCCCACAACAGCTATCGTTTTTGATTCCTCTAATACTTTCTTGATAACTTCATCTGATGGATTTTGGATTCCCATAGTAACGCATTCCTCCCGATTAATTATTAAGCAAGCCTTGTTCAGTCAAATAGTTTCTTGCTACTGATTCTGGTGATTTACCTTCATAGTCCACCTGATAATTCATTTGACGCATCTGATCATCCGTTATTTTGCCCCCAAGTTGATTTAATATTTCTTCTAATTCAGGATATTTCATCAGCGTTTCTTCTCTCATTAATGGCGCTCCTTGATACGGAGGGAATAAATTTTTCGGATCATCTAACGTTACTAAATTTAACTTAATCATATAACTGTCGGTAGCATAGGCATCAATTACATCCACTTCACCATTGGAAAGTGCCTCCTGACGAATTCCTGGTTCCATTGTTACAACGTTTGCGAAGTTTACGTTATATACCTCCTGCATTCCTACATACCCATCATAACGGTCTTTAAATTCTAAGGTAAAACCTGCTGTGAATTGGTCCTCCACCTTTTGTAAGTCTCCAATTGTTTTTAAATCATATTTTTCTGCTAGCTCTTGGGTTGTTGTTACTGCATACGTATTGTTAAATTTCATCGGTTCTAAAAATGCCATGTCATATTCTTCTTTCATGCCTTCTTTTGCTTGTTGATAGACCTCTTGTGGATCATTGCTTTTTGCCTTTTCTCCTAAGTGTGTGACGATTGCTGTACCTGTAAATTCAGGATAAATATCAATACTACCTTCTTGAAGCGCAGAAAACACAAATGCAGTTTTTCCTAATCCTGCCTTTAATTCAACATCTAAATCTGTTTCTTCCTCAATTAATAATTTATACATATTAATTAAGATTGCGGGCTCAGAGCCAAGCTTGGCACCAATAACTAAATCCGCTTTTTTACCTCCGTTAAACATGAACGGTGTTGCTACAACCAAAATAGCGATAATTAACATTGCAACAAAAGATTTGAAACCAGCCTTTTTTGAAATATATTCAAAACCTCTTAAAATTACATCTAGAAAAATAGCTAATAAAGCTGCTGGTATTGCTCCAAGTAAAATAAGATTTAAATCTGCCCCGCGATCAATTCCTAGTAGAATTAATTCACCGAGACCACCAGCACCAATTAATGCAGCAATCGTAGTGGTTCCGACTATTAAAACCATAGACGTTCGGATACCAGCCATGATGACCGGCATTGCAATTGGTAATTCCACTTTTGTAAGTCGTTTAAAGGAGTTCATCCCCATGCCAGTAGCTGCCTCTTTTAAGGAAGAATTCACTTCATTAATACCGGTATACGTATTTCGCAAAATTGGGAGTAATCCATATGCTGTCAAAGCAATAATTGCAGGAGTTGTTCCAATTCCGAAAAAAGGAATTAAGAACGCTAGCACCGCTAGACTTGGTATTGTTTGAAGTACGGCCGTTGCACCAATGATTGGCTCAGCGATTTTAGTGTATCTAGTCAATATTAATCCTAGTGGTACTGAAATTATTATCGCAATGATTAATGCAATTAACGAGATTTGCAAATGCTCCCAGATTGTTTCAAGTAATACATCTTGTCTATTTTGGAAAACATCGATGAATTCATTCATTACTGAACCACCCCGTTTTCCACTTTTGTTTTACTTCTTAAAAAGGTTATTATATCTTTATTTGTCAAAATACCTACTAGTTTTTGTTCTTTCAGTACAGGTAATATCATGTTATCCTTTCCCTCAATTTTTTCCGTCGCTTGGAATAAAGCAACATCGTTATTGATGGTTGGAATTTCAGCCTTATTACCGTCAATTATCGCTCCTGCGTATTGACGATCAGCATCCATTATTGCAAAATTACCCAATTTCGGAAATGTTCCTTGGTTGTAATCCTGTAAGGAAATTATATGTTTATCTGTTTGATCAGCTATCACATCAACAGCAGTTTGCCATGGTGATTTTCTTTCTCCTATAAAATCACGAACAAATTGCGTTTCGGGATTTAATATTAACTGCTGTGGTGTATCAACCTGAACTACCTGTCCATTCCTCATTAAACAAACTTTATCGCCAATTGCCATCGCTTCGTCCATATCATGTGTAACAAAAACAATCGTTTTTTTAATTTCTTTTTGTAATACACGGATATCCTTTTGTAGTTGCTCACGACTAATTGGATCTAATGCACTAAATGGCTCGTCCATTAAAATGATATCAGGATCAGCAGCGAGTGCCCGTATTACGCCTACTCGTTGCTGTTGACCGCCAGATAGTTCATTTGGCATCCGTTTCTGGTAAGTAGAAGGATCAAGTCCGACCATCTCTAATAGTTCTAGTCCTCTGTCTCGAATTTTTTTCTTTTTCCATTTTTTCATTTCGGGTACAACAGCAATGTTTTCAGCAATCGTCATATGAGGAAAGAGTGCAATATCCTGTAACACATATCCGATATTCCATCGTAACTCATGAATATTGTATTCGTTCACATCTTTTCCATCTATGTAAATCGTTCCATTCGTTGGCTCTATTAAACGATTGATCATTTTCATCGTTGTTGTTTTACCGCAACCACTTGGTCCAATCAATGTCATAAGTTCTCCGTTTTCTACGTTTAATGAAAAGTTCGATAATGCCTCTGTCCCATCAGGATATACTTTCCCAACTTGTTTGAATTCTATCATTTATCTCGTCCTTTTTATTAGATTCACACTAGTATGTGTAGTTAGTATGTCTATTTTTTTGTAAGATACCACAATCGTCTTGGTCATATTTACCCTATATGTAAAATTTAGAAACATCTTAAAGAGGATACATCTTGAATTTTTAGTTCTTTCCCCTCGAACTTCATGATAAACTAGTAATAAGTGATTACAAGTTTATTTATGAAAGAAGGAAGCGTACATGGAATATGTTATTTTTGCAATCATCGCCTATATTTTAGGGTCCATCCCATCTGCGTTAATTGTTGGGAAACTTGGTTATAAAATAGATATACGAGAACATGGAAGTGGTAATCTTGGTGCTACAAATACGTTCCGTGTACTAGGGATAAAAGCTGGAATAATAGTAACATTGGCAGATATCTTAAAAGGAACTTTGGCGACTCTGATCCCCCTGTTATTTGATGCTGATGTTTATCGGTTAGCAATAGGATTATTTGCAGTTATTGGTCATACATACCCACTGTTCGCAAAATTTAAAGGTGGTAAGGCAGTAGCGACTTCTGGCGGAATTATATTAGGTGTAAGTCCCATATTGTTCGTAAGTATACTTTTAGCATTCATTCTTACATTGTATTTATCAAAATACGTATCTTTATCATCCATCATTACAGGCGTTGTCTCTGTGATCGTTGCAGTACTGCTAAATGAAGATTCGGGATTAATCATCGTTTGCTGCGCACTAGCAATTTTCGTATCTTACCGTCATAAAGATAATATTATACGGATTCGTAATGGTACAGAACCTAAGATTACTTGGATGTAAAGTAACCGAAAATGACTACAATATCAAGTCATTATCACGATTCTAAATCAATTTGATTCAATCCAAAAAATTGAATATAACGCCATACTTGTTTATAATTTATATTATTCCTAGCAAGAAAGGGGAAACTGTCATGAGCGATTCACAAGCATCCCTTACCGTAAACTTACCAAATAAAAACGAACGCCATCAACTATTTGGTTCTGTTGGACCAGGTCCAAGAACTAAACCTGTTGAAAAAGAAAAAATGGCGGATTTACAAAATACAAAGAAAGATTTTTTATTTGATTTAGACCAAGTAGGTATTACAAATGTGAAGCACCCTATAAAAGTTGAAAGCCATATAGCACCAAAATCTCAATCTACAATCGGTACATTTGCCTTTTCATCATCCATAAAGAAGTCGAGTAAAGGTACGAATATGAGCCGTTTTATGGAACAACTAACCAATTACTATCAAAACGGATTTGTAGCAGACCTTGTTACGCTTAAAACATTTACAAGAGAACTAGCTGAAAGACTCGGTCAGAAGGACGCAAAAGTTGAGCTTGCATTTCCTTGGTTTTATGAACGTACTGGTCCTCAATCTGATATTCCTGGTATGAATCATGCAGATGTGCGTATTATTGTTGAATATGATGAAGTAAAAGGATATAACATAAGAGCTTCATTATCTGCCTTAATCACAACTTTGTGCCCTTGTTCCAAAGAAATAAGTGAATATAGCGCACACAATCAAAGAGGTTCTGTATTAATGGAAGTTTCTTTATCAGAGGACTTCGATGATAAAAAAACAGACTGGAAATCAATGTTGCTTGAAGCGGCAGAAAGTAACGCAAGCGCGCGTCTACATCCTGTTTTAAAACGGACGGATGAAAAAATTGTTACAGAGCATGCATATGAGAACCCTAGATTTGTCGAAGATATGGTAAGACTGGTTGCAGCTGATTTATATGAAATGCCATATGTTAAAAAGTTCCATGTTGCTTGCCGTAATGAAGAATCAATTCACATGCATGATGCTATTGCATCCGTAACAATTGATAAGGTGGATTACATTTAAAAGCAAAGGATTAGATTGTATGAAGGTAGTCTTTATCGCGATCATAAAATTTTATCGTAAAGCAATTAGTCCTTTAAAACCACCAACATGTCGTTTTTATCCAACCTGTTCAGAGTATGGCTTAGTAGCGGTCAAACGCTTTGGTGCCATTAAGGGTGGTTATTTAACTCTAAAAAGGATACTGAAATGCCATCCATTCCATAGTGGTGGTGTCGATCTAGTTCCTGAAAAAAAGGCTAATAATTAAAGGCTGCTGGGTATATCAGCAGCTTTTTTAAAGGTTAAATCGCTCTATTTGTTCTATTTGCTGTTCTTTTAATAAAATTTCTTTTTGTTTTTCTCCGAATAAATCAAAATGCGGAAAAATTTTATCTAAATGAATCCAATTTGATTGTAATTGATACCTTTCTCCCCATTTTATTAGGCGATCTAAATTACTACAGCCAACTTTTGTGACCGTCGTACAACCCGGAAATCGATTATCTTGCCAGTAGTGTGTTAGAAATGAAATTTCCCCTCGTTTTACATTTCGTTTCCATTTCTGTAATTCCTCGCGTTTTAATCCAAAAGCCATGCCTATTCTCCTTCAATTTCCTGCTTATATGCCTGATGCCAATCTGGAAAAGCTCGTTTTAATGAAAGTGGTCTGAAATTATCTTTTCGAACGATAACATGTTTTGTTGAACCGGTAATTGCTTCCTCTTCTTGGGCGTTTCTAATTCGATAACCATATTCTGATCGAATTCCATCGTAATGTTTTAACCACGTTTCAACAATCGCTTTTTCTCCATACCGAATAGGTTTCTTAAATGATAACTGTGCATCAATTACAGGTGAAACGATATTATTCTTTTCCATGTCAGCATAATTAAAACCAAGGCTTTCTATGAATTTCGTACGACCAATTTCAAACCATACCAAATAATTGGCATGATATACAACTCCCATCTGATCTGTTTCCTGATACCGTACATCAATATCTGTTTTAACTAATGTCACAACTACTCCTCCTACTACAATGAATACCTTTTAATTTTAGCATAATGTTACATAAATCCTAAAATAAGTAGATTGAAAAAAGCATCCCCACTTTAGATGGAAATGCTTTTCGTTTACGCTTCTTTATTTTCTTTTAGTTTCTGGTACTTCAGTTCAAATCTAGATTCTATTTTCTCTAGAACTGTTTGATCTTGCATAATTTCTTTTCGATTTTGGTTTACTAATTCATTAAAGGAAAGCCTTCTTTTTAAAGAAATAGAGATCCACTCCTTTTTTAAAGAAGTATTCCCAAATGATAGAAAATTTATAATCCTAATCTAATTTATTTAACATTTCTTCCATAAATTCATAAGACATTGGCCCGGCTTTTCTTTCAGCCTGAATGGTACCGTCAGTACCAATAAAATAGGTAGTTGGAATAATGTTTACCTCCAAATATTTACTAGCAACAGTACCTTTTTTATCTAGTAAAATTGGATACGTATAGTCATAATTACGAATAAAATCTCTAACCACTTTTGTACCTGTTTCTTGATTTGTTACATTTACAGCCAAAATTTCAACTTTGTCAGAGTGTTTTTCATAAAATTTTTGCATATCTGGCATCTCTTTTTTACAAGGTGGGCACCAAGTAGCCCAAAAATTTATAAATACTTTTTTACCACGTAAATCAGATAACTGAATCATTTCTCCAGATAAAGTTTCAAGTTTAAAGTTTGGTGCTTGTTGGCCAACCTCTAATCCGGAATTACTAGGTGATTGAATAGCCACGCCTTCTACACCCGTATTACCGGAAACATCGACAACATTTGGTCCTTCGCTATCATTAGATTTGTTTGTAATAGTAACAACTACAATACTTATCATTACTGCTAACAATGTCCCTGCTGCTATCTTTTTAATCATGCCAGCGCTCCCTCTATCCTTTGAAAAGTCTTCTTAATATAATATAGTGATAAAAAACATAAATGTAAATGGATTATATTAATGTTCATGTAAATGTAAAAAACTTCTACACTATTATAGTATAGTGTAGAAGTTTTATCATTTATACCTTACGCTTCCATTTTATTGCGAAGAACCATTTGTAAAATTCCACCATGACGGTAATAGTCGATTTCAACATCGCTATCAAAACGAGCCACTACCTCAAATTCGGTAGTTTTTCCTTCGTTGTCAACTGCGGTAACTTTAACTAGATCATGTGGTTTAACAGATTCGTCAATTTCAACATTAAACATTTCTCTACCAGTGAGACCTAACTTATCTGCACTATCACCTTTTTGGAATTGCAGTGGTAACACACCCATCATAACAAGGTTAGAACGGTGAATACGCTCAAAACTTTCAGCAATTACAGTTTTAATTCCAAGAAGGTTAGTACCTTTTGCTGCCCAGTCACGGGAGCTTCCCATACCATAGTCTTTACCACCGATTACAAGTAAACCAGTACCCGCTTCTTGATATTTCATAGAAGCATCATAAATCGGCATTACTTCTTCAGTTGGCCAATAAGTTGTATATCCACCTTCTGTACCTGGTGCTAGCAAGTTGCGAATTCGAATATTCGCGAAGGTTCCGCGCATCATTACTTCATGGTTACCACGACGTGAGCCATAAGAGTTGAAGTTACGTGGAGAAACGCCTTTATCCTGTAAATATTTACCTGCTGGCATATCTTTAGCGATTGCCCCTGCCGGTGAAATATGATCCGTTGTTACGGAATCTCCAAATAATCCAATTGCACGTAGCTTGTTCAAAGGTGTAACTGATCCAGCCTCTTTTGATAGTCCTTCAAAGAATGGAGGATTTTGAATATACGTTGATTCATCGTCCCACTTATAAAGTGGCTCGTCAGTTGTATCGATTTCGTTCCATTTTTCGTTCGAATCAAAAACATTTTCATATTCTTTACGGAAAATTTCAGGTTTTACTGTATTTTCTACTTGCTCTTTTATTTCATCCATTGTTGGCCAGATGTCATTCATGTAGATGTCGTTTCCTTCACTATCTTTTCCTAGTGGTTCGGTAGCTAAATCAACATCAACTGTACCTGCTAATGCGTATGCAACAACAAGTGGTGGAGATGCAAGATAGTTAGCTTTTACTAGTGGATGAATACGACCCTCAAAGTTACGGTTACCTGATAGTACAGATGAAACTGTCAAATCATTATCAGCAATCGCTTTTTCAATTTCTTCTTTCAAAGGTCCAGAGTTTCCGATACATGTTGTACAACCATAACCGACTAAATTAAATCCTAATTTATCTAAATATGGCATCAATCCTGAATCTTCTAGGTAACGGGTAACTACTTTTGATCCAGGTGCTAAAGATGTTTTCACATATGCAGGAACGGTTAACCCTTTTTCAACAGCTTTTTTAGCAATTAATCCAGCACCTAACATTACATATGGGTTAGATGTATTCGTACAAGATGTAATAGCTGCGATAGCTAGTGCACCAGTTTTCATTACGGAAGTAGTTCCGTCTGGGTGGTTTACAGTAGCTTCTTTATCAAACTCAGATTTATCTAAACCAAAGCCTTGGTTTCCAGCTGGAGCTGTAACAGCTTTGTTGAATTCTTTTTTCATGTTAGATAGAGCAATTAAATCTTGTGGGCGCTTTGGACCAGACAAGTTTGGCTCAAGCTCTGATAAGTTGATTTCAACAAGCTCAGTGTATTCAGGATCAGCTTGATCAGAAGAATACCAAAGGTTATTTTCTTTACAATATTTTTCAACTAATTGAATGTGCTCTTCTTTACGACCAGTAAGACGTAAATAGTTCAATGATTCTTCATCAACTGGGAAGAAACCACATGTTGCACCATATTCAGGCGCCATGTTAGAAATGGTAGCACGGTCAGCAAGTGGCATATCTTTCAAGCCAGGACCAAAATACTCTACAAATTTTCCAACTACATTTTTTTCGCGTAATACTTGTGTAACTTTTAGCGCTAAGTCAGTTGCAGTAGTTCCGTTCGGGAAGCTACCAGTAAACTTAACACCAATTACATCAGGCTGTGGTAAATATGAAGCTTGACCAAGCATTCCAGCTTCTGCTTCAATCCCACCTACACCCCAACCAAGTACACCAAGACCATTGATCATAGTAGTATGTGAATCAGTACCGAATAATGTATCCGGAAATGCGTCATAGCTGCCATCTTCTTGTTCTAGTTCGTGAACAACATTCGCAATGTACTCCAAGTTTACCTGGTGAACAATTCCGGTTGCAGGTGGAACCGCACGATAATTGTCAAATGCTTTTTGAGCCCAATGTAGAAACTCATAGCGCTCACCATTACGTTCAAATTCTAATTCCATGTTTGCTTGTAATGCATTCGGTGTACCGTATTGATCTACTTGTACAGAATGGTCAATAACAAGGTCTACAGGAACTTCTGGATTGATTTTGTCAGGTGCGCCACCCATATCAACCATTGCTTTACGTAATGAAGCAAGGTCAACAACCGCAGGTACCCCGGTGAAATCTTGTAAAATTACACGAGAAGGTTTAAATGGTACATCTACACCTGTACCTTCTTTTGTTCCCCATTTTGTAAGTCCATTTACGTGTTCGTCTTTAATTACATGACCATCATGTTGGCGAACAATTGACTCTAATAATACGCGGATGGAAAATGGTAGTCTTTTAATGTTACCAATACCAGCCTCTTCTAGAGCTTGTAGCTGATAATAGTTGTAAGTTTTTCCATTTAACTCAAATTGCTTTTTCGCTTTTAATGCGTCGTTTTGTGTCATTTTGTGGTACTCCTCTCACTCTACTTTTGCCTAATAGAGATAATTTTTGGCAAATAATCCTAGGCAAAACTAATATTCTACCTTATTATTCTAAATGAAAAAGGCATATAAAACAAATGTTATATGCCTTTTAGCGTATAGTAAAATATTATGTAAAGTGATAAGTAAAAGTTATACGTTGAATTGGATAAATAATATGTAAATTATACCCAACGAGTGTTTAACTCTCGCTAGGTACCGGGAGGATGATTTTAAATGTGCTACCCTTTGTAGCATTTTGTTCAATCTTTAACTTCCCGTCATGTTTTTCAAGTATTTGATTTGTAATCATAAGTCCTAAACCTGTGCCTGTTTTTTTTGTTGTGAAAAATGGCTCCCCTAATTTATGAATGATTTCTTCAGGAATACCTGGCCCATTATCTACAATTGCAATTTCAATATTGTTATCAGTTACAGAAACATTAATCTCGATAACCCCTTTTGAATCCATTGCCTCAATAGCGTTTTTAACTATATTGATCAGTACTTGTTTTATCTGTGATCTATCGCAGAATACGCGATGTTGTTCTGAGTTTTCCCATTTAATGTCTACATTTTTTAATCGTGCCTGTGGTAATAACAATGCTACGATCTCATGTATCATTACTTCGACAACTTCTTCTTTTTTGTTATTGGTCAATGGTTTTGAAATAAAAAGCAATTCAGACGTGATTGTTTCCATTTTCTCAATTTCATCAATCATTATTTTATAATATTCTTCTTTTCGATTTACCCCAGCTTGTAGTAACTGCATAAATCCTTTTAAAGAAGTTAGCGGGTTTCTAATTTCGTGCGCAATTCCAGCCGCTAACTGTCCAGCAACAGACATTTTTTCGGATCGAATCATCATTTCTTCGGCTTCTTTTTTATCAGAAATATCTTTGATAAGTGCTATATAATAATATGATTCATTTTCTTGATCAATTAGTTTTGAAACAGCGCACTCTGACCAAATATATTTTCCTTGTTTATTTCTAAGGTTAATATTAAATAAATGGCTCTCAAAATTACCTTTATGCTCAGAGAAATATTTTCTAATGTACGATTCATCTTCTGGGGAGATCAATTCGTACCAATTAATTTTATCTATATCACTGATAGAATAATCTAAGATTCGTTTAACAGATTTAGAAATATATTTTATATTCCCTTTTCTATCCCATATTGTAAAAAATTCATTGCTATTATTTTCAATCCATTCAATTACATATGGTGGAAGATCATTCATATCTGAATAGATTCCTTGACTGACTTCTAAGTTATTATGATTTCTATCATTCTCAGCAGTGTTCTCCATATAAAAATTAGATTTCATCGATACACCCCTTTACAGATTACAACATAAATATTGTATATAACCACTTATATGACGTTATTGTTTGAAATATGTCACTTGTAAGTTTCGGGTTATACTTTTATAATAAAACTATCGAATAAAATAAAAATATGTACAATTAATGAAAAAAAATTAGTAATTATTAGTAATCTTACTATACTTAACGTAAAAAATAAATCTTTTGTATGATTTACATTGTGAAAAATTAGAAATAGGTGATTTCATGTCGGTACTTCTCGATTATCTGATAATATTTTGGGGGTTTTTATTAATCGGTTTGATGGGTATTGGTGGCTTTTTCATGTTTCGAAAATTTTTAAAGCGATTACCTAAAGAAGACGGAAAATCCAATATGGACTGGGAAGAATACTACATGGAAAAAACCCGTCATATGTGGGGGAAAAGTGAAAAAGCACTGCTAGAAGAGCTCGTATCTCCTGTTCCTGAATTATTCCGTGATATCGCTAGACATAAAATTGCAAGTAAGATTGGTGAAGTTGCTCTTCAAAAAAAACGTAAGAAAATAACAGAAGATATTTTGATTGAAGGCTACATTGTAGCCACCCCAAAACGTGACCATAAATTTCTCAGAAAAAAGCTAGCAGAAAAAGAGATTGACGTCACCCCATATGAAACATTTTTTGAATAGATTAACATAGAACGAAGACGTAAACCTCAGATTATTGACGTTTTCTATACTACAATAAAACGAGCAAACTTTTTACGAGTTTGCTCGTTTTATCGTACTTCATTTAATTGTTTCTCTAACTTTCTGTATTTAATTAACATTGCTATTCTCCACGAAATAATCATTCCGAAAGCCAATAAGAAAAACATTCCACTTGTTTCATACAAAGATATTGAACCACTAAAGGCTAATTTTAGGACTATTCGTAAAAGTAATAAACCGAATAAAATAAACACAAAAGATTTTGATGGAATCAAATATATATCGTTTTGTTTTACTTCAAATTTAGAACTAATGATCAGTAATATCGAAAATATTATTCCTACAGATAATGCCTCAAATACTTGGCTCCATTCAACTCGAAACCTCGGAAAAATAAACATAAGTGCACCAGTACTCATAAATAATGGAGGTAAAATAATTTTTTTTACAGAAGCTGGTTTTTTGGCGGATTTAAGTCGTAGAAAAATCATTAAAACTGCCATGCATCCAGCTCCGACCGTACTAATTATTATCCAGAACATACTTCATCAACTCTTTCACGATCTTCAGCGGTTTATGTTAGTTGTTGGTTCATCTTTATGTAGAACACGAGCCAATGTATCTGAAACACGATTTTCATCAAATGGCTTTATAATGAAATCACTCGCACCGATTTCAATAGCTTCGACAACGACTTTTTGTTGTCCCATTGCAGAACAGACAACAATTTTGGCGTTTGGATCATATTCTTTAATGGCCTTAATTGCATCAATTCCATTCATAATGGGCATCGTAATGTCCATTGTGACAATATCTGGGTTCAATTCTTTGTATAAGTCTATTGCCTCTTTTCCATTTTCAGCTTCACCAATGACCTCGTAATTTTCATTTTTTAACATTGTAGAAAGCGTTACCCGCATAAATTTAGCATCATCCACAATAAGAACTTTTGACATTCTATTATTCCCCCAATAATAGTTATTGATCATTCGCTATAGATAAAATAATCGTAATAGTAACACCTAATACAGTTACAAAGACACCTAAATCAAATATCATCGCGGTTGCTAATTCTATTTCTCCAAATATAGGTACATGAAAATAACCGTATGTATGCGATAGAAATGGAACTCCAAAAACAAAAGACCCCAACCCTGTAGACAACGCGATAATTAAGCCTATAGGTATTAATGTTCGGAAATTAATGGGTAATACTTTTTCAACAGCCTCTATACCATATGCCATGTACATAAGTAATATTGCGCCAGAGGTGACTAATCCTCCAACAAACCCTCCACCGGGGGCATTATGACCTGCTAATAATAAATAAACTGCAAATCCTAGCAGAATAAAGGCTATAAGTGATGTGGTGGTTCGAAGTATAAGATCATTTGGTTTAAACATTATCAAAGCCCCTTTAACTAATATACTAATACAAACGTTCTAAAAAATCTATCAAAATCCAGAAAATCCAAATACACCAGCTAAGTATGATGTCAATTTCGTCATCCAATCAAAAAATAAGGCAATCCCCATTAAAATCATGATATAGCCTCCGATTTTTACCATCTTAATACTATTTCGTTTAATCCAAGATAATTTCCCTATAAAGAAAGACAAAATTATAAAGGGCAGCGAAAAACCAAGTATGTAGCTTATCATCATTATCATGCCTAAATCTGGATTAGTAGCTGCTAACGAAATAACAATTGCTAAAATTGGTCCCATACATGGTGTCCAGCCGAGGGAAAAGGCAGTACCGATTATAAAAGAACCTGCATATCCTGTAGGACGGTTTTTGAACGTAATTTTCCGATCCTTCATTAAGAATTCAAAATTTAAGACTCCAACTATTACGAGGCCGAAAAATACAATCAATATTGCTCCAACTTGTCGAATTATATCTTGGTATGTAACCAAAAATTCCGATACGAACGTACTAGAAAATCCAATTACCATAAATATACTTGAAAACCCTAATAAGAAGAAAATTGTATGCAACAGGCTTTTACGCTTCAACATGATATTATCTTCTTTCATTTCACTAACACTCATTCCAGTTATGTACGATAAAAATGCTGGATACAGTGGCAATACGCATGGTGATATAAAAGACAAAAATCCAGCACCAAACGCAATAAATATATTGATCTCTGACATAGTAACCCTCCTAAAACCATTCACTATTCTATATTGTATCAGAATGTGAGGAGATTTTATGATGCGGAGTTTGACAATAATGCAACTATTATAAAATACCCCTTAATACGGTTATGTATTAAGGGGTAGATGCAAAGTCATGCATTTATGTTTAATTACTTACCTTGTTGATTGTTCATTGCACGCATCATTTGATTAATTTTCTTTTGTGATGGTTTTTGACCCATTTGCATCAAAACCTTGATGTATCAGGGTTTCAGTCCACTTTTACGACCACTTTTTCTGATAAGAAAAATATACCACAGTAGAATGATTTTGTCTAATATTATATGTAGATTGATTAATTTTTCTTCCTTATTATATAGAAGGTTTTTAAATGCTTAATACTGTCCAAGAAAAACTTAACCAATTATGTAGTAGTCCACTCCATGATTAATATACGTAAACCTGATTGAAATAAATTAATATCCGTCACACTATAATTATGATTTAATACTGTGTGTGTACTACCTTGTGTAATTTGTTGTGTCGTATGGTTATCAGGCAATATAACACGTATCCTGCTATCTAGAGTGGTGATATATCCTTGATCAAGTGAAACTGAATCCTGATACGCTACACAAGGCAAATCTTCTGTAACTTCCTTTGGTTCTTTTCCTTCAACATAAATAGGATTACCAAGACGATCATATTCTTTGATTACACCTTCAGTCATATAAGTAAATGAAAATGCTACTGTCATAGGTCGCATAGTTGCCTTGTACTCAAAAGACCGCTTACTTTGAACATCAGAAATGATTAAGTATTCCACATCATCATATTTAATTACCATTCCACGCTCTAGTTTCCAATTTGTATGGATTGTTTTATCATCAAAGTTTGGCAATGTATCTGAAACAGTTTGAGAAGATAATATTGCTTTACGTGAATTTGCTTCATTATTCAGATATACGTCTGAGCCAAATTGATTGATTAATTGTGTGAATGATTTCTCTAACATATAATCACCTTCCTTTATTGATCAAATAACATGAAGAAACTTGTTTCATTTGCAACTTGTTCATCAGTTTTTAACTTCCTGATTTTTCGTTCTAAGTGTTCTATTCTTGATTGTAAATTTTCATGGAACTGTGAAATACTCATATCCTCATGTGATACATTTTTCATTTGTTCAGGATTGTTTGCAATGGATTCCAGTATAGATAATGCAGATTGATAAATTAATTTCTTTGACGTTGCAGATTCAGGATTATATTCAGTGAATGGCTGCAAGTTATTTTCTTGTAAGTAGATGATTAATTCATCTTGTTCTAGTTTGATACCTTTCGTTTCCATTTGTAATCTTTGTAAATTATTCAAGTGATCACTCCTTTATATTTTGGCAATAAAAAAAAGACACTCCTAATTGGAATGTCAAAGTATATTTTCATTTACTTACTAAACTGTTCTATAAGCATTTTAGAGTTATCCAAAAGTCCATTAAGCATTTTTTCTTCATCAACATCAACACTTATAACATCAAAAGAACCATCTTTTGTTACTTTGTTATTTTTTACGTCACAAGTTATCCTACAAAAGATTTTGCCCTCTTTACTAATTGTTGCTTCGACTATTTGATTTTCGGTATCTATTACAGGATATTCTAGTTTAATTATATTCATCGTTTCACCTCAATTATATCAGTATCTAGGATTATTTCTTTTCTGTTATCCGTGTCTGTTCTCATTGATAAAATAGGAGAAACAATCTTCTCATTTTGCCCGTTCAAATGTACTTGAATTAAAACATCATCATCTTTATTTGGATGAGAATCTAAATACCTTAATAATTCTTTTACTTTCATTATTACCATCCCCTTTGCCTACTAAATTCGACATGGAGGACTATTTTCCTGCTAAAGATTAAGGTTTAATTAGTTACTACAAGTCGTTTTCGCTATTATCACCTTTATTATTTGTTTTCATATATTCTTCTAATGCACCATAAGTAGCAATGTAGTTTATACTACTTCCTGAAAATGATATAAGTGATCTATCAGTAAACCACATATACATTTCCTCTTTATTATATGGTGTTTCTCCATAAACAGGTTCACCATACTTGGATTCAAGCGAATTATATAAATCTTCTTGTTCTTCTTTACTTATATCCTTAAACCAGTAATCGCCTTCAACAAGAACAAAGTCATTTAATTTTAATATTTCAGGAATGCTTTCATATTCTTTATACAATTCTTTATTCTCTTCTTCAAATTCTTGATTAATTTTTACTCTTTCTTCATCAGTTAAAGAATCATCTTTTAGTTTTTTAAAGAGTTCGTTAAATTTATCATCAAATTGTCGATATGTTAAAACTCTTATTTTTTCTACCTCATTATTGAAAACATATTCAACATCTGCTTTAAGACCATTGATTACTAAATCTTCATATTCAACCACTGGTCTATCATCATAATCTAAATCCTCAGTATATAATTCATTACCGTTTTCCTTTTCTAATTTAATAACATTTTTCTTAGTCATTCCCCATGAAGAATCTTTAAAATCTTCATCATCACCACTACAACCAACTAAGACAATGGAAAGTATAATTAAAACGTATAATATTTTCTTCATTTACCATATTCCCCCTTTTTATATACAATACGACAAATAGGGTAATAATCCTGCTTATATACAATACGACAAATAGGGTAATAATCCTGCTTCAATTTTACCATATACCTAATATTTTTTGGGGTGTGTAAATCGGTATGCTAGGCAACTCAATATTGACAATTGGGGTATCCATGCTTATAATAGGTCATGTAAGCCACATATAGCCACGTTACAACCTCTTATATACATTTACCATTCAGTTACCTCAAACTGTCTACATTGACCTTTCACTAATCCGTACAATTCCCATCAATAATAAGTAGAATAAGAGATAATTTACTTCCAATAACGTATGTTATGTATACTAACTAAAAGTAACCATGTATTTTCTCCTAAAATATGGTAAAAATTAGTGTGACGTAATATTTCATTATGTCCTATAATAACCATTATGTGACATTAGGATATACTTCCATAACAGCCGAGCCAAAACATCGCTGGCTCTATAACAGCCGAGCCATGAGATCACTGGAAATTGTGTGGATTTTTGTACTATACTTTAGTGCACTAAAGCGTTATAAGTAACAGGGCGTGAACACTGATATATATTATCCACCAACAATCCACGCCATTACTACATTCTGCCTAACTATGCACCAACTTTATCCTTCTCATTACCACCTGTATTAGTTTCATCATCATCATCTGTATTAACTGTATCATTATTACCTTCAGCAAATATCTTTTCCAATTCCATCTGAACATCATTTGTGAATGGCGAATTACTCAATATACTTTCTAAACTAATCGCACCCATATCACGTAACTCTTTCAACATTTCAATGATTTCTTTGTCATTAGAAGGTGTAGCATATGTAAATACCATGTCTAATGATTCATAATTATCATCACTAAACTTAGTACCTTGTAACGCTAACAATGAACGTACCTTATCAAATCGTTCTTCAATACCATCACGCATATATTGTTCGTTCATACCTGCCTTAATGTTTGCCAACTGGAATAACAGTTTGATACTTACCTCACTAAGATTAGATATATCTGTCTTATTCATACTTACAGCAGGTGTTTGAGATATATCTAATAAAGATTGCAACAGTGTCTTGAATAATGTTTCAAATGACTTACTATCTAATTTGGCTTGTAGATAGAACGCATTACCACCATCTTCAATATTAATACCCTTACCAACAATATCAGCAGGTAATCCACTACCTTTCAATTCCTGACCGACATTTATAAATATTGGATCAAGGAATTTCTCTACACCATCAGAATACTTAGATATAATACTCTCAAGGTTATCAAGTATACTAATCCAATCATCTAATTCACTCTTACCTTCAACATCTGATAATTCATTGTCATTATGATATATAATAGGTAATCCACTTAGATTGTTGTACCTTCCAATTAACCGTAAATCTCCACCATTATTATCATATTCACTAACAACATCAGTTTCATAAACGGTATAATATTCAATCCCATCATTCATAAACGCCTGTATATATGCAATCAACTCATTATCCTTATCATAAACTGGATAACCTTCACTCGGATCAATCAATTTTGACTTAATAACACCCTTATCCATATAAACATATTCTGCAACCTGACCATATTTCAAAACTTTATCTAATATCTTCAGATTGATACGGTTATATTTACCTTTACGATTAACTTTTTGATATTTCTTTACAACATTTTCATTACCAGTCAATGTGATCGGATTTTGTAATAGATATGCCTTCTGAAAGTTTAACAATGTCTTAGCATAATTTAATACAATCTTTCTCGGCTCAAAATCCTTTCCATTATATTTGTATGATTGTTTACGCAATATCTTATGATCACCGTTTAGATATTCTTTTTTATCCATAATATCTTGAACTCTTGCCTGATTATGATGTTCTTGGACAAATTCAACAAACCATTCACTGGAACTTTCATATTTATCTTTTATGTATTGATCTAATTTTGCCATTTTCTCATTCCTTTCTTAAATATCAACGTAATACTTGCCTTGTTTCATTGCCTGACACGCCATAGCAACGGAAATGACATTATCATCATGTAGTCCATTTCCACGCTTATTTCCCATTTTTCCATTGTCATCTATGTATATCTTCATTTCTTCCAACGTCTGAACACATTCAATATTGATAAATCCTAACTCAAAATTTTCCTTCATATCACTAATAAGGATTGATTTTGTAACATTTGTAGTTTGGAATCCTAATTGGAAACGTTTCTTGCCACGTTCATTGAATATCTTACTTTTTAACAAGTTTAAATAGCCATGTTCTTTCCTTAAACGTTCCAATAAAGGTGTACCAAAGGAATTTCGTTCCACACAAAGAAACGCATAATTAAAAAACCTGCCTAGAGCATTTATAACTTTTGCATACTCATAAACAGGTACATCATTTGCATAGAATGAAGCCATTTGCTGACCATCTGCATTAAAAATGGAACATGTGGAATTATCCGTATTACCACCGTTACCACTGGCAACGTCTACACCGCCATACATTCGTACACTTGATTTAGGTAGATGATAGATATACAAACTCTTATTAATGTAAGGTTTCAATACTTCAGGTAACTCATCATAAACTTCATTAGTTGGAAGTGGATCAAGAACATTCGCCAAACGTTCATTTATCTTATTTGTATCAAATACGGATACATTACTTGTTTGAAATGCTTCATCAGGTGTAGTGGGAAATTCCCTCATAAACTTATCTTCACTATTTGATTCTATGTAATATCGCCTGAACATCAATTGTCTAAAGGTTGCTTTATACTTATCTCGTAATACTATTTCATCATGTTCAAGGTGTTTCTTTGACATTCTCTCGCCTTTATTATGTAATTTAAACCATTCTTCTGCTTCATCAAAACTATGCTTAAATTGGCTAGAATACGCTTTAGCCAACCATGAATAAAAGTGTGCTTTCCATACTGTTTCTTTACCTCTCCATGCACGTTGAAACATTTCTTGATATGTGTTGTAGCCCATTGCTGTTGACTCAATGATAATCTTACTGTTCGGATTCTTTGCCAATGCAGGAATGGAAGTAGCAATAATTTCTTCTTGTTGCTCAATATTGTATTTAGCCATCTCACTAAGATGAATAAGTTGGAATGTGTTTCCTGAAATTGAATCTTCACCACCAGCAGTTGCCACTTGGATACGTGATCCATTTTCAAAATAAATCTCATCTCGATTGGATATAACCTTTTTCGGAAACAGTTTTTGCTTTTCATACTTTTCATGTGGTAGATTCTGATACATTTTATTTATTCGCCTTAACAATGATTGAGTTACTTTATTGTGGTGTGTCATCATCAAATAAGACGTATCAGGTTTAGTTATTGCTGAATACAACATATATGCCAATGACCAAGTGGTAAAACCTATTTGACGACCCTTTAATATGATATTATACTTAACCATTTCTTGTGTGAATTGTTCTTGTTCAGGATTTTGTGACTGCTAAACTAAATGAGACAGTTATTGCTAGATAAGATAGAACACTTTAC